>NZ_CACA01000139.1:0-2081 GCF_000180455.1 Kamptonema sp. PCC 6506 | reverse complement strand
CTAAACAGCCTTAACCAGTCCGAGTTTGAATTTGGGTTCTTGACAGCGTTAACACACCAGCTTAAAACTTATCAATATACCTATCCCGCCTATCGGCTCGACTGAGCCAACCTGCCCGAAAAACCGAATCTTTATTCCCCGGTGCGCTCCATTTCAAATAATCTTGTCTGTGTCGTTCATTAAGCGCCCTCGCTAGTTGTTTCGGGTCAGCAATGTTGCCAATTTCCCTCAAATATTGTCTCGACCTTCCCACTCCCGAATTAATAGCAATATCGGCACATACTTCAAAAGCAGGCTGAGACAACTCAGCACAACCACCAGGTGCAAAATAATCCTGTTTGTAAATCTGTGCAACCGCAGTCTTAAATGCCACAGGATTCTTATCATAAGCAAACTTGACAAACATAGATGGATGACCGCTAAATCCTGTACCTAAAACTGACAGTAAATCGTTGCGATGATGCCAACCCACACTAGGGATAATTCCCATGCAAGTAAAGCCTTTTTGTCCTTGAAACCAGTTGCCACTGTCGTTACCCAAATTTTGACAGCCTCCCTCAAAGCCAAAAGCTAATTGTAATGCGGCTTCTGCTTTAGTATTTGGTATGCTCACAGCATCTTTTTGTGTTTTTCCAGTAACTTTATCAGCCGTAATTTGAGCAACACTAATTAACTGCTGTGCGGGTTCGGATTGGATGACTGGTGGCACTAAAATGTAAGCTCCAGTTAGCACTACTGCACCCCAAGTAACCAGCCTAAAATCAAATTCATCCCGATGTTTAATTTTGTAAACTGTCATTGACTTTCCTCTGGCAATTTACCTGTTAAAGCTTGATAAATATAGCCCGTTTGTGGCGGCACTTTCTCGCCATCAGTCCCCCCTGGACGCTGTTGAAAATGAAGGTGTGGCCCAGTGCCAGCCGTACCCGATTTAGCTATGACTGTGCCTACTTTTTGAAAGCCGCTTTTGCACTCTCCAACGGGCAAATGTAAGTAGTCAAAACTAACGCCCCATTCTGTTACAGAATAGCTAGCAACCCAACCCCAGCGACCATTATCCCAGCAGCGAACATTAACGGTTCCTCCGACTGGCCCAATCGCATACAAAGGCGTGTACATTGGTGTTGCCACGTCAGTTCCAAAGTGCATCGAACTACAACCGGGACATGGTGATTTACGAGGCCCAAAGGCGCTGCTGATTTGATATCCTGCAATGGTGTCCCCCGCTTGTAGAGAAGTTGCCCATTTGCCGCTAAACTTAGGAGTATTGTTGGAAGTAATGCGGCTACTGCTAGCAGTTTCGGATAAGCCTGATGCAATTGTTGCCTGTTGATTATTGGCGGCTAATTGAACTGTTTGACCTGACTGTGCTGAGTGAACTGTTTGCATTGATTGCCCGCCTCTCACCAACACTCCAACTGAATTCTGCAATATTTTGTTAAGCCCAGGTGCTAAAATAGCGATCGCGATTCCCGTAACGACAACAGCAGTAATAAAATCCCCCCGGCGATAAGCTGTGTCCAAACTAACCGGATTGTGCTGATAGCCAGCTTCAGGAGAGTAAAGCGTAGGAGATGTATCAACAGGAAACTCAAACATCGGTTAACACCTCCCGTTTGTCGAAGGTGTAACTCTTAAACGAACCATCAGGCTCAAATTGCACAATTAGCTTTTTGCCATTAGTTGCAGTCCAACTGAATTTGTCCAGTTCAATCCCACATCCAGCACCGATAATTGCTTCGATTTGCGCTCTCGCTATCCCTGGTTTTAGCAACTCTCTGACTTGGGCATATTGTTCAACAGTGAAGGGTTTTTGATTGATACAACCTGTTGCAGTTTGAGCCAGCACTGTTTTGATTTTGTCGGCTGCAATCGCACCCGCTTTTTCTGCTCTTTGCTTCGTTTCTGGCAACAAAGACCAATCAATTTTTAGATACTCGCCGCTTCGTAAATTGAGCAATAATAACCCACTCATTAACAATAAAGCGATAGCGTTTGAATGTCTTAATTTAGCCCATGCCATAGCAATTTAATGGGGCATTGCTGCCCCACCCTCCCATTTAGTTATTAGTTATTGGTTC
>NZ_CACA01000140.1:0-7078 GCF_000180455.1 Kamptonema sp. PCC 6506 | reverse complement strand
CTGGCTCTGAAGCCTTGCCAGAAACGAAGCAAACGGGAGCAATCTCTCAAAATAGTGAAGGGTTGGGAGTGGAATCAAACAATGTTTCTAACTCCAAAACTCGCGAGGTGAGCTTACCTCAGTTACCTTTGCAGCAATCGCCGCAAACTAATAGCACAGAAGTATTCAATGGTTCTGGGTTTACTAAACCCGGTACTGCTAGCATCGAACTTCCAGCTAATAGCAATAGCCAAGAGTCATTTTCAACATTAGATAGTGTAGAGAGTTACCCAACTTTCAGGAGCGATCAACTTGATGAGCAGTTAGTGCGCTACCAAAAATATATTCGCACTCATAAAAGGCTCCCGGATATTATGATCGTTGGCAGTTCCAGAGCTTTGCGGGGAGTCGAGCCGACTGTTTTAGAGAAAGCTTTGGCCCAACAGGGGTATCCGGGACTGAAGGTTTATAACTTTGGGGTAAATGGCGCTACTGTCCAAGTTGTAGACTTGATACTACGCCGCGTTTTGCCAGTGGAGCAACTGCCAAAACTAATTGTATTAGCCGATGGGGCCCGCGCTGTCAATAGTGGCAGGATTGATGTTACTTATAATGCGATCGCGACTTCAGAAGGTTATAGACAACTGGCTCAAGGAACTTGGAAAATCCACGCCAACAGAGTCAGCGAATCCACATCCAAATCCGCCGCCGCCGCCCCCCTTTCTCCTATAGCAGAATTGATGCAAAATATAGATAAGAGGGGTGTAGAGATCGAGGAATTTCTGAATCACAAGTTAGAGCGAGTCTCTGGGACTTACCGAAATCGCGATCGCTTGAAAACCTTTTTGCGATCGCTAGTTATTAGTCAGGTGCAACCTCCACGAGTTCCAAATAAGGAACAGCAAATAGCAGAGGAAAAACTAATAGTAGACAGCGGACAAACAAGCGAATTTGAGTCTAATGGGTTTCTTCCCATAGATATCCGTTTCACTCCCGCTACTTACTATCAGCAACATTCCAAAGTGTCCGGCGATTATGACGCTGACTATCAAAGTTTCCAACTCGTAGGCAGACAAACTGATGCTATCAAAAACCTTGTGGAATTTACCAAAGCTCACAATATTAATTTGGTTTTTGTTAATATGCCCCTAACTAAAGATTATTTAGATCCTGTGCGGGGTGAATACGAACAAGAATTCCGAGAGCAAATGCAGCAGCTAGCAGCCGAAACTGGATTAATTTTCCGAGACATAGGTCTTTTGTGGCCAGAGGCGCGGGAAAACTTTTCCGACCCCAGCCACCTCAATCGCTATGGAGCAGTCGAAGTTTCCAAGCAGTTAGCTAAAGATCCGATGATTCCTTGGCCAACTCGCAATTAAATTTGTTAATTGTTAACTGTTAACTGTTAATTGTTGGTTGTTAATTGTTAGTTGTTAGTTGTTAGTTGTAGGACTTACCAAGCTGGCCCAGAAACCGGGTTTTTTACGAAAATACTTCGTTCCAGCCCACAGATTTCATAAAAAACCCGGTTTCTATGGTCATAGCGCATAAATCCTGAATAAGCAATTACCAATCACCAACTACCAATTACCAATCACCAATTACCAATCACCAATTACCAACCACCAATTACCAATCACCAATTACCAACCACCAATTACCAATCACCAATTACCAATCAGCGATCGGCAATTAGCAATCAGCAATTAGCAATCAGCAATTAGCAATCAGCACTACCATGAAACAAGTAAAATCTTCCGAAGAAAGTACAAATCAAAAGGGGAAAACCAAAAGAAAAAATATACCCTTTCTATTTTTTCTATTTGCGCTTTCCTTTTTTCTGTTTTCTTTATATAGAGGTGTGATTTTACCTGATTCTTTATCGGCTCAAACCCCAGAGTTTAGTCCTAATGGGAATACTGCCGAACAGCAAGCACTACAACCCTTTGAACAAGTCATTAAAGATACGGAAAAATTGTCTGGACTTTTTACTCTCTACACTGAGAAAGAAGAGAAAAAAGTTTATCTAGAAATTACCCCAGAACAACTCAATAAAAAATTCCTCTGCTTTATCACTCTAGAATCGGGACTAGGAGAATCGGGAATTTATAGCGGAATGCCAATTGGAGATTTTTTGTTTCAGTTGCGCCGCCAACAAAACAAGGTAGAATTTGCCCTTCCTAATATCAATTTTCGCACCCATGATGGCGATCCTCAAGCTGGTTCTGTAGAACGTTCTTTTAGCGATTCAATTCTCTATTCTTTACCGATTAAAAGCATTCATCCTGAACGAAAAAGTTTGCTAATCGATCTTAGCGATTTACTGATGAGCGAACGCCGCGACCTTCCGGGGATAACTGCAATGTTGCCTTACTTCTTGGGGGGTTCCTATTCTATAGAACCTGATAAGTCTTATTTTAAGGAAGTGAAAGCCTTCCCTTTAAATGTAGAAATTTCCTCTGTTTATGGTTTCTCTAGCTCGAATGATAGCGATATGGCTTATCTTCCATCTTTGCCGGATAGCCGAGCTTTTAATCTTCGCATTCATTACAGTTTCTCTGAAGTTCCTGTTAATAATGGCTATCGACCTCGCACCGCCGATGAGCGTGTGGGCTATTTCCTAACTGCTTACAAGGATTTTTCGGATGAAAATCGTTCTGAGCCTTTTGTACGCTATGTGAATCGGTGGCATTTGCAAAAGCAAAATCCTGGGGCTCCGATGTCGCCGCCAGTGCAGCCGATTGTATTCTGGATTGAAAATAATGTGCCTTTGGAGTATCGGGAAGCTATCAGCGAGGGTGTTTTAGCTTGGAATAAAGCTTTTGAGAAGGCGGGATTTATTGATGCAATTCAAGTTAAGCAAATGCCGGATAATGCGTCTTGGGACCCGGCTGATGTGCGCTATAACACGATTCGCTGGTCTAGTTCTTTTTATCCTGCATTTGCGGGTATTGGGCCGTCTCGGATCAATCCGCTGACGGGACAAATTTTAGATGCGGATATTCTTTTGGATGCAAATATTGTCCGAGATATTAAGCATGGCTATCGCAGTTTGGTGCAACAAAATCAATCGATGGCAAAGGCTTTTCAGGGGCGAAATGGTACTAATGGTAATCCTTGCCAATTCGGTATTTACTCTCGCTATATTAAGGGTTTGGAAAGTGGGGATGGAGGACTGAGGAGGGGGGATGGTTTGGAATTAGATGATTTGCCAACTTTGAGGGAACAATACAGTCAGCAGGGCCGTTCTGCGCTGTCGAAGTTGATGTCTAGTTCTGATTTGTGTTTTGGGTTGGAGTCGTCGAAGCAGTTTGCGATCGGGGCGATGGCGCTCTCTCTGTTCCACAATGCGCCGCCTGATGGTAGCGATATGTCGGAGTTCGTACACCAGTATTTGCGTTACTTGGCGGCGCATGAGGTGGGTCATACGTTAGGACTGAGGCACAATTTTCATGGGAGTACGATGCTGGAACCGGAGGATTTGAATAATACGGCTATTACTCAAACTAAGGGTTTGGTGGGGTCGGTGATGGATTATGTGCCGATTAATATTGCGCCGCAGGGAACTGAACAGGGGGATTATTTTCCGGTGGTGGTGGGGCCTTACGATCGATGGGCGATCGAGTATGGTTATAAGCCGATTGGAGGGGTGAATCCGGCGGCTGAGGTGGATAGGTTGGCGGAAATCGCGCAGCGGGCTCCTGAACCTGCGCTTTCTTATGCGGCGGATGAGGATTCTTTTGATATTTTGAATCCGGCTGCGAATACGTTCGATCTTAGTAGTAATATGTTGCGCTATTCTCAGTGGCAGTTGGATAATTCGCGGGTGATGTGGAAGAAGTTGGAGGATCGGACTCCTGCTAGCGGTGAGGGTTACAGTGAGTTGCGGACGATGTTTGATACGGTGTTTGGGTATTATTTCCAGAATGTGATGAATACAACTCTATATGTTGGGGGTCAGTCGTTTAACCGCGATCGCCCGGGCGATCCAAATGGACGTTTGCCTTTTGAAGCGATCGCGATCGAGAAACAGCGGGAAGCTTTGGCGAATCTTCAAAAGTATGTGTTTGCGGCGGATGCGTTTAGTTTCTCGCCGGAGTTGTTGAATAAGTTAGCGCCGTCGCGTTGGGATCATTGGGGAAATCCGGCGTTGATGTTTCCTTTGGATTATCCGATTGGCGATCGCATTACTTTTCTTCAGCGTTTTGCGTTGCGGGTGTTGCTTTCTCCTGTCCGTCTGACGCGCCTACGGGATGGGGAATTGAAGACTGCGCCGGAGAATGCTTTGAAGATGCCGGAGTTATTTGATACTTTGCATAAGGGTATTTGGACGGAGGTTTTGCAGTTAAACGATAAGTCGATGCCGATTTCTAATTTCAGGCGATCGTTACAGCGCGAACACTTAGCTATTTTAATGGGGATGGTGTTGCGAAAGACGGGTGCTCCTGAAGATGCACGGGCTTTGGCTTGGTCTGAATTACGGGAACTACGGGAAGCTTTGAGTAAAGCGATTCGGAAGGATGATAAGAAGGCGGATGCTTACACGCGAGCTCATTTGGAGGAAACGCGCGATCGGATTACTAAGACTTTGAATGCACAAATTGAATCTAATTAGTTAGTTGTTAGTTGTTAGTTGTTAGTTGTTAGTTTAGGAATTTTCAATGGGACTTACGCACGATATACGTAACGCCGCCATCCTGGCGGTAAAGTCACCGCCAAGATGGCGGCCCTACTGCGATCGTGCGTAATGCCTGTGCAATATTAACTAAAATCAGTAGATTATAAGGAGAGAATTGTGTATGATCGTCACGCAAGTTGAAACTAAAACCTACACGGCTGAGGAATATTTAGAAGCTGAAATTAATTCTCAGGATCGGCATGAGTTGATCAATGGAGAGATTGTTCTAATGACGGGTGGTACACCGAATCACAATGAAATCACCAGCATCTTAAATGCTATTTTGAGGGTGAGTCTCAAGGGTAAACCTTACAGTATTTTTGCATCAGATCAACGCCTTTGGGTTCCCCAATTTAATAATTATACTTACCCAGATGTGATGGTGGTAGCACGACCGATTGAACTCCAATCTGGACGCACGGATACAATTACCAATCCTCTGCTGATCGCCGAGGTTCTATCTAAAAGTACCAAAGCTTACGATCGCGATGAAAAGTTTGCTGGGTATCGCAGTCTTCCTAGTTTTCAGGAATATTTATTAATCGATCAATACCGGGTACAGGTAGAGCAATACTTTAAAACTGAAGCGAATAAGTGGATATTTTCAGAATATAGCAGTATCGACGATCGGCTGACATTAACTTCTATTCCTGTAGAAATTTCGCTGGCCGATTTGTATGAAAATATCGAGTTAAACTAACAGTTAATAATTGCTTAGCAATAACCATTAATATGACTTTTATTTCTTTAAAATACGCTTATTTCCTACTGATTACTCTAGTAATTTACTGGCTAATTCCTAACCGAAGATGGCGGCTGTTTGTGATGCTGGCGGCCAGCATCAGATTCTATGCTTTCCTACAAATAGAGTACATCCCTCTACTATTAATCGGTATTTTATTTAATTACCGCTTGGCAAAAGCGATAGGAGAACCTCTTGACTGGCGGATTGCCAATGAAGCTTGGAACCGCCGCCGTTTCCTCCTTCTGTGGCTGGGAATTATCATTAATATTTCACTATTATTAGGCTTTAAATATGTGCCTTTTTTCTTGACTTCCATCGGTACATTTTTTAATTTGCCAGTTGCGTTAGATAGTGCTAGGTGGGTAAACACTAATGTAATTTCTCCTTTAGGACTGAGTTTCTTTTGTTTTGAGTGCGTTGCTTACTTGATTGATGTATATCGAGGTGCTCCTGCTGCTAATTCCCTGCTGCAATTTGCCTCTTACAAGTTCTTTTTCCCCAAACTAATTTCTGGCCCTATTACTCGCTATCACAATTTGCTCAGTCAGCTCAAAACGTTAAAATTTCCGACGCACGATGGAATTGCTGAAGGACTTTGGCTGATTGCTTCTGGTGCGGTAAAAAAAGGAGTTTTTGCTGATAACTTGGGTAAGTTAGTTACCCTCAGTTTTGATAATTTACAGAGGGCTGGTAGTGGGGATTTATGGTTAGCGACAATTGCTTATGGACTGCAATTATATCTAGATTTTAGCGGCTATGTTGATATGGCTCGCGGTACTGCTTTACTGATGGGTTTGAGTTTGCCCCAAAATTTTGATTTTCCTTATTTCAGTGTTAGTATTGCTGATTTCTGGCGGAGATGGCACATGAGTTTAGGCGATTGGCTGCGGAATTATCTATATTTTCCGTTGGGTGGTTCGCGGGTAGGCTTAGTTAGAACTTGTCTGAATTTATTGATTGTCATGCTGATTGCAGGAATTTGGCACGGGGCGGCTTGGGGGTTTATTATTTGGGGATGTTTGCATGGTTTGGCTTTAGTAGTTCATCGCCTGACGGAAGTTATTTCTAAGCAGTTATCGCTGGAAAGTTTTTGGCAAAGTTTGCCTGGGATTTTGGTGGGTTGGTTGTTGACTCAGGGCATGGTATTTGCATCTTGGATATTTTTTAGACTCCCGGATTTAAAAATTTCTGGGTTAGTATTTTCACATTTTTGGGGACATAATGCGGATGTTCAATTTGCTCAGAAAGTTTATATTGAGTCTCTAGGTTTAGAGCGATTTCAGATAAGTTGGATGGTGGCCTTGGTGGTGGTGGTTATGGGAATTAGTTACACTCTGCACCGAGGTTTGAAGTTGCAGTTAAATTGGCCTTTAAAGTTGATTTTAGTACCGTTGTGTTTCCTTGCTTTAGCTTTGGCACCGGAGGGTGGTTTACCTTATATTTATTTTGATTTTTAAGATTCTTAACTAAGATAAATTCCGGCTGCTGATATGCAAACTCTCCAGGGTAAACGCATCTAAATTAAGTTGACATAAAATCATATTTGTGCCTAACTATTATCTGAGAAAAGCATTCTTAAAACTCTTAAATCTGATGCGATTAACCCAGTTAAAATCGAGCTTTAAGAACTTCTGAATTCTTAAAGCTGAATCAATTTAGATCGGAAATCCGTTTTA
>NZ_CACA01000141.1:0-74207 GCF_000180455.1 Kamptonema sp. PCC 6506 | reverse complement strand
GTCGACCGTACCCGGTTAGGGGTAGGGGGTGGGTTTGGGGGTTGCAAAATTTGCTGGTATAGAACCAGTAGCCGACAAGTATTATGGCGGCTCCGCAAAATGCGATCGCGAATTGTCTTTAAATGTTCTGGTTCATCTTGTGCTTCCCAGTTGTTAATAATGCGCTCTTTTACCAAGTCCTCAATGTACTGTGCTTCACCATCTTTAGGAATAAATGATGAAGAGGCTAGTACAAATTTGCAAAGTTTTTGGGTGAGAAATGGTTTCCCGCCTGTCCAAGTTAATATTTCTTTAAGCACTATTCGTGGCTGAAAGGCTTTTAGAGCTAATCCTTTGGTTAGGGCCAGACTTTCCTCTAATTGAAAACCAGTTAAGTGTATTGCTCGACCAATATTAAAAGGGGTACGGTTTTTGTCTTGAATTAATTCAGATGGAGTAGCTACTCCCAAGAGAGCGAAGGTCAGACGATTATATTCCGGCTGATCTGCTCGCTGATTGTAGCAAGCACGAATCAAAGCAAAAAAATCATCTACATTAAAATTTAAACTGAGTATACTGTCGATTTCATCTATAAAAATTACCAGATTTTTAGTGATTTTTGTGAGTAATACTTTGCGGATGAATACATCTAATCGCTTGACGGGAGCAAGCATTTCATGGTCGCTCCACCAGCTCACGACATCAAATCGATCTAATAGATTAAAACTACTGGCGATGCTGTAGATTAGCCCTGCATACCACTGTTCAGGCTTGATGTCTTGACAGCCAATTGTGGTCAAGTCAATTGAGGCACAAACAAGACCTGAATCTTGCAGCCTTTTCATAGTTTGCACCCGCAAACTAGATTTGCCCATTTGTCGGGAATTGAGGACATAGCAGAATTGTCCAGCCTTTAGGCCTTCGTAGAGTTCATCATCTGCTTGTCGCCTTACATAAGTAGGAGCGTCTATTGGTAGACTTCCTCCGACTTGATATTGATAGGTTAAGTTTAGTTCTGTCTTCATCGATTGAGTCTCTAAAAAACTCCCATATCATTTCCCCAAGTTTTTGTCAAGGTATGTTTAGTTTGATGAAGGGCGATTGCCTGCGGCTGGCGTAGCTACCGCGCCGCAGCTAAAATTTTTTATGTAACCTCACCCTCTGGCAGTTCTTTTACCACCCAGAGGGCGAGGTTACAAACAATAAACTAAGTAATAAACTAAGTATAGTTAAACTGTTCAACTTTAGCTGTAATATTGTAAACATCACAATCACAATACTTCAGTTTGGTAATAATATTCACTCGGTGTATTAAAAGCAGCCAATAAAAAACCTCAGCAAGTTGCTGAGGGCAGCGAGTATGCGAAAAATCGTTAATGACTGCGTTCTTCAATTTACGTAGGATTGCATGGCTCCCTATGTTTTTATGAAGATACACCCTGATATATTAACTACCCGATGGATTAACACCCTGATGGTTTAACTCCCTGATAGATGACCGCCCTGATGGCTTTCACTCCACTACCCAAAAAAGCAGGGTGGGTGGAAGATCGTGGACACTACTAACACTTCACTTCCGGCTTTTCTGGTCGCTCAGGTGTGCCTGTCTGGATTAATTATTGCAGACCGCATTTCTGAGATACAAGAGGTCTATTGCACAGACCCACTTTACCCGACCGACCTGCCAAAAAGTGATTTGTTAGGTTCATCAGGGTCATCATCATGAAAAAGAGTATCTTAGTTTTAGGGTTCATAGCCTCCGCAGGCTTCTCCTTTTTCACTTTCCCTAGCCTCCGAGCATCTGCATCCGAGCCATCAGCGAGCGTCACGACTGTACAGAAGAGTTGGACTCAGGTCAACTACACTGGAACGAATGAGGACGGCGATAAAGAGGACGTAAAGACAGGTAAAAAAGGGAAATAGTTCCTGCTCTCCTGCGTTCTGACAACTGCCTCAATCGGTCGAAGGGTAAAACTCCTGCCCATTCAAAAAGTGATGCAGAGCTGCACCCTGCGTTCGTCAAGGGGATGAGAGGATAGGATAATGGGATGGACGAGAAAATTTATTAACAGGGCTAGTTTGGGGACGTTTCTACATCCCTTGCTCCCTCCATCCCCACTCTCCTACCTTTTTGCCCTCTGAAGTTCCTGACCTTCTTTTATGCCCCAATCGTAATTCCTCCAAAAACTCCAATGGAAAACTCTCTTATCACTACCCGCAGACAGCGGAACTCGACAAAAACCCAGGAAAGGCGGCAGGCGACACCGAAAGAAAAAAAGTTAATTCACCTGTTGGCGAATCTGGGATGTAGTTTGGTTAGGTATGACTACAAACACTCAACTACCAAAGGAGTGATTCCGCCCGATGAACGGAAGCATTTAGCTGAGTGGCACTATCTCCGACTTCAGCAAATTCGCAGGGTTGAGCGCAGTTTAGAACCTGTAGCCACTCTCAAGCGCGTTTACTATAAGAGCATTCTCAGCCCTAGAGACCTCAAGTCGCTCAAACTGCTTTGGGTTGATGAGGAGGGCAAAAATAGGGTTAAGCGCGTCGATCCAGATTTGGATGTGGTGCTTACGGAAGCTCTCGATCGCGGAGATACTTTGAAACAAATTTTTCACACTATTGAAGCAAAAGAACGCCTTTTTTCGCCGACTCCCGCTGGCGGCCCAGTGCCTTTTTGGGTGCGAGAATGGGAAAGTTCGGGTTACGATATAAACTTTTTCCCTCCTTCATTCCCTGCTTGGGCTTCTATTGTTGATGATTAAGCTAATAGTTAACTGTTAACTGTTAACTGTTAATTCTTGCGAAGATAGGCGACGTTAATGATGGTTTTGCGTAAGCAATTAGCAATTAGCAATTAGCAATTAGCAATTAGCAATTAGTAATTAATAATTACCGCTGCCGCACGGGCATTTCAATTACAAACTCTGCGCCGTTTCCAGGTGTAGAAATGCAGGTGATTTGACCGCCGTGCTGCTCGACTACGATTGAATGAGCGATTGACAGTCCTAGTCCAGTTCCCTTACCTACGGGTTTAGTGGTAAAGAAGGGGTCAAAGAGTTTTTGGCAAACAGATTCTGGTATCCCTGGCCCGTTGTCAGCAATCGATATTCCTACGCGATCGCGCTCTGCAAGATAAGTACGAATAGTGATAGTAGGAGTGCGATCGCCTTCAACTACTGCTTCTCTTTTACTCTGCTCTTCTAAAGCATCGATCGCATTTGCCAAAATATTCATCACTACCTGATTCAACTGACCGCCGCAGCATTCTACTTTGGGCAGTTTGGCGTAATTTTTAACTACCATTATTTGCGAAGTGCTGCCTTGAAAGTTCAGGCGGCTTTGCAAAATTAGCAGCGTACTCTCAATGCCTTCATGGATGTTAACCAACTTCATCTCTGCTTCGTCTAGGCGAGAGAAAGTCCGTAGGGATTTGACAATTTCTCTGATTCTTTCTGCTCCCACTTTCATGGAATTAAAAAGTTTAGGCAAATCGATAGAAATATACTCCAAATCTATATTCTGTATTTTTTCGGATATTTCTGCGGTTGTTTCTGGATATTCGTGCTGATAGAGTTGAACCAGTTCCAACAGGTCAAAACTGTAATCTTTGGCAGGACTGAGATTGCCGTAAATAAAGTTGACAGGGTTATTAATTTCGTGAGCTACGCCAGCAACTAACTGCCCCAAACTCACCATTTTTTCATTTTGAATTAACTGAGATTGAGTGTTTTTCAATTTCTGCATGGCAACTTCTAGCTGCACGGCTTTTGATCGCTCTCGTGCTTCCGAATCTCGCAAGGCAGCAAGAGCTTGTTTGCGCTCGGCAATTTCAGTTTGTGCCTGTTCAAACAGTGTGGATTGCTGGATCGCGATCGCTAATTGCCAGCTAATTTGTTTAAGACATTCGATCTCAGGTTCCTGCCATATACGGGGGCCACTACACTGATGGGCAATCAGTAAACCCCACAGCTTTTGACCTTGCAAAATAGGAGCCACTAAATTAGCTCTAACTTGTAAATTAGTGAGTAAATTTACATAACATCTATTGCGATCGCTATTGATAATGTCGCAGTTTACATTAACCAGACCTTCTAGGTAGAGTGGGATATATTGTTCGATAAAGCAGTTATCTTGAATGTCAAGACCTAAGATCGGCATATATCCTGACTGCACTGATTCCACCACGACTACTCCCGTCCAGTCGGGATGAAAGCGGTAAATTACTGTACGCTCAGTTTGCAAAAATTGCCGCACTTGTTCCACTGTAGTCTTCAGGATTTCCTCTAAGTTGAGAGAGGAGCGCATTCGCTCTAAAATTGTCCCTACTAGCCTTTCCCGCTTTAATTGCTGCTGTAAGGCAAATTCTGCCTGTTTGCGGTCAGTAATATCCATTGCTGTCCCAAATAGCCGCACGACCTGACCGGATTCATTTTTAAATGCTTTTCCCTTACTATTAATATGCCTAATTTCTCCGTCGAGGCGATATATGCGGTGGTCTAAATCATAAGAAATACCTTCAGTTATTGCTCTTTCAACTAATTGTTGAAATTCGGCTCTGTCTTCTGGATAAATTTGTTCTAAAAGTTGATCCCAAGTTGGTGTTAGTCCTAGCTTGTGCCCGTAAATTCGGAACACTTCCTCAGACCAACTAATTGTTCCCGCTGCGATTTCAAATTCCCAATTGCCGATGTGGGCAATTCTCTGAGCTTGCTGCAACTCTTGCGCTAATTGAAAGGCAGCTTCTTCTGCTACTTTGCGATCGCTAATGTCTTTGTGCGTACCCGACATCCGCAGGGGTGAACCCCACTGATCGCGCTCTACCACTTTACCCCCAGCTAAAATCCACTTCCAATAACCTTCTTTACTCAGCATCCGAAATTCAATTTCATAGGTGGGAGTTCGACCTTCCACATAAGCTTTTAAAGCAGTTATTACTTTCGGTAAATCTTCTGGGTGTATGAGATTTTCCCAGGCTTGATAATTATTTTCAACCTCATCTATTTCATAGCCCAACATTTTCTTCCACTGGGTATCGAAATAAGTTTCTGCTGTCGCTATATTCCAATCCCATAACCCCAAAGCGCTACCCTCTATTGCTAACTGCAACCGCTGTTCGCTGATCCGCAAGGCAGACTCTTTTTGTTTGAGTTCAGTGATGTCGGCAATAACTGCTATCATCCCCACTTTATTGCTAGCATTGTCTACTATACAATCAGCTCGTAATTGAGTTTGTACAATCTCACCCTGCTTAGTTTTGAGCTCGACTTCGCCACTCCAAGAACAGCCTTTACGAAGGCTTTTAAATATCTCTCTCAATACGCTTGATTTGGCGTGAATTAAGGCTGGCCCCCCAGCTTCATTTAGTTCCTCAACGGTGTAACCATAGCGGTGAATAAAGGCTTGGTTGTGGTAAATTGAGTTGCCGTCCAAGTCAGCGATCGCAACTGCATCGCTAGCGCTTTCTACAGCAGCTCTAACTTGCAGTAGAGCAAGTTCTGCCTGTTTGCCAGGAGTGATGTCAAAAATGAGTCCATCTAGCCACAAAACCTCACCATTTTGTGATAATTTTGCCCTGCCTTTTTCAGCAATCCACCGCACTGAACCGTTGCAGTGAATAATTCGGTATTCCAAATTATAGGACTCTCTGGCTGCCGTTGCCACTGCAACTTCACGACTGACCATTTCTCTATCGTCAGGATGAATAATACTGGCAAAACTTAAGCGGTGATTTTGAATGAAATCGACCGCTGGATAACCGCTAATCGCCTCAATTTCATCACTGATAAATTCCATTGTCCAATCCGCATCGCATAAGCCTCGATAAATTGCGCCAGGAAGGTTTTCTACCAGAGAGCGAAATCTTTCCTCGCTCTCGCGCAAAGCTACTTCTGTTTGTTTGCGCTGAATGTGAACGCCTAACTGAGTCGCCGCCGCATTTACGAGTTCAACTAAACGTGATTCTTTTGTTGTTTGAGTTTTCTTAAAGAAAACCAAAACTGCTAATACTTCAGAACTGCTACAAATTGGCACACCAAAGCTGGTTTTTAATCCCATTCCCAGGGCAATTTGCGTCCTCAGAAAAACTGGTTCTTTAACCTCAGAAACATCTTCTATCCATTCGGACTCGCCCGACAACCAAATTCGCCCTGGTAGTCCCACTCCGGGCGCAAATGTTAAATTTCGACTTTGGTATCCGAATTCATCTAAAATTTTATCGCTAGCATACCAAATTTCGCTGTATTCTAAAACTTTACCGTTAGCATCAGGAATCCAGGCTTCCCCAAAATTCCAGCCGATTGTCCTGCACAATAACCGCAGGACATCTGCTAAGGCACTTTGAAAGTCTTCGGATTGACTAATTGCTTGAGTTGCTGTTAGCAACAAGCGAATTTCTTCTTCTGCTTGTTTGCGTTCTGTAATATCAGTTGCCGTACCTAAAATCTGGGTTAGTTGACCTTCTGAATTCCTAGAAAAGGCAGTATCTCTGCTAATTAACCAGCGCCAAGAGCCATCTTTGTGTCGCATCCGATATTCGATTTCAAAGATCTCGCCATCGAGTCCATTTTCAATTTGTTGCCAATATTCAGGAATAATAGCAAAATCTTCAGGGTGGATCGTTGTTTGTAATATGGGCGTTCCCCTTTCTGCAACTTCTTCTAATGTATAACCCATAAGTTCGCCTAGACAGCCATTAGCATAGATATTCCGGTTTTCTCGGATGTCATAAACGTACAGAATATTGGGGCTGGAACTGGCTATTTTTTCAATAAAACGTTGGCTTTCTTCTAGTTTAGCTTGCTGCTGTTTGTAGCTAGTAACATCTCGAATCGTGCCGACCAGCATTTTACTGCCATCTGTATTTTTAAAGACTGTTTTCTTGGTGGAAATTACCCGTTCTGTGCCATCCACACCGATCAATATTTCCTCATTTTCTTCAGCACTACCTGCTGTAAATACTTGGTCATCTTTGCCCCAAGCAAGATCGGCTTTTTCTGGGGTAAAGATATCATAGTCGGATTTGCATAAGAGTTCTTCGCGCGGCTTGCCTAATAATTGACAAAAAGCGTTATTAAATACGATTAAGCGGCGATCCTCGTCTTTAACAAATATGGGGTCAGCAATTGCATTCAGAGTATGTTTGAGGAAGTCTTGGGATGCCTGCAATTGCTCTTGGGCTAATATTTGGTGGGTAATATCATTCAGAGTACCCGCAGTACCGGAGATAGTGCCATTGGGGGCAAAGGTTAGACGCGCTTGCACTTCAATCCAGCGAATTTTTTCTTCTTTAGTCAGGTAGCGAATTTTATAGCGACAGGCTTCTTTTTGGCCTTCAACTAATGGTTGTAAATACTCTATATTCCTTTGCCTATCCTCTGGATAAATATAGTTTAAAAATGGATTTCCCAAACTTTCGGGTATCCCAAATCCTGTAATTTCTGTCCAAGCGGCATTCAAAAATACCCAATTACCGGCGGTATCTACTTGGAAAATTACTTCTTTGATATTATTTACTAGAGAGCGATATTTTTCTTCGTTTTGCCGCCAAACTGCTTGTCTATTCTGACGGGCGATAGCGTTGCGTAAGGAACGCATCAGCAGTTTACTGTTAACTTCTCTTTTCACCAGATATTCCTGGGCTCCAGCTTGAATTGACTGGGTTGCTAGTTCTTCATCGCTGTTGGCTGTGAGTACAATAATCGGAATATTTAAACCATATTCTTGCAGTCTAGCAACCGTCTGAAATCCTTTGCTATCAGGAAGTGAAAGGTCTAGTAATATTACATCGAAAGTTTCGTGACGCAAATGTTCTAAAGCTTGACTGAGCCGAACTACTGGAGTCAACAAAAGTGATTGTGTCCACCTATTTTCTAATAGTAATTCTTGAATCAGTTCAGCATCATCCGCGTTATCTTCGACTAGGAGAACTTTTAAGGCGGTGTGGGTGAAAGTCGGTTTAAGAGCTGATGTCATGGGTGCAAGTTACTAAGAAAAATCTCAAAATCGGCGATCGCTACAGTTAGCTTGCCTGTTGTAATTAATACTAAGTTGGATTCAAATTAGCTATCATATTTTGCACCCTCATCACTAAGCCGCTAATTTTGACTGGAATTTAGAGGGGCAAAAGCAGTGCACTTGTCAAAACTTATCTCTATTATATCAAAAAAAATCTCAATGTAAACTCTACCTCTTGCCAAAATATTGTAGAAGTTTGGCATAGTCTGCCGTTAGCTTAATATTTGCCCAGTAAATTTTAAATTTTATCAATAATCGGCTTCGGTAGAATTACGGTAAAGATACTGCCCTTACCGAGTTCAGATTTAATTGTAATCTCGCCTTGAAAAGGTTTTAAAAGTTCTAGACAAGTATAAAGCCCTAATCCTGTTCCTGTAGGTGCTCCCTCTTTTTCTTCCTCGCCTTTAGCAGGTTTGGATGTGTAGAAAAAGTCAAACACATTTGGCAGGTTCTCTGGGGCAATACCGCAGCCAGAATCTTCTATATCCATGTATATTCTGTATTCGTCTTGTCTGGTAACAATAGTCAAGTTTTGATTTTTCATGTTCCACATAGCATGGAGTGCATTATCTATTAAATTGTGGAATACCTGGGAAAAATAAGAATAAATTAAAGGCAAGCTGGGAAGGTTTGGATCGAATAAATATTTTTTATTAACCTTATGCTTAAAATACAAATTTGAATCTAAAAGTTGTAATTCTCGCTGCAATAACTCATTCAGATTGACAGGCTGCAACTCTCCCTTTTGATCTTTGATACTTTTGAACATTAGAGTTTCCATGATTTCATTAATTGCCGCTACTGAACGATTAATATATTTGCTATAGTTAAAGAGGGACTTGTCGTCCAATTGTGCCGCTTTAGCTTCAATCAAATCAACGCTAGTCTGGATGATTTGTAAGGGGCTTCTTAAGTTGTGTACCATTCCTTGGGTTAATCGCCCGATAATCGCGGTTTTTTGCTGCTCTATTAGCTGTTTAGTTTTTTGTTCTACTAGCTTTTCTAGATTACCGTTAAGTGCAGCGAGTTGTTCATTCTTCTCTTGGAGTTTTTTTTGCAATTTGCAAATAGTCAAATGGGTTTGAATGCGGCTCAATACTTCTTCGTGCTGAAACGGCTTAGTAATGTAATCAACAGCTCCCGATTGAAAACCCCTGACTTTATTTACTGTATCAGAAAGGGCAGTCATAAAAATCACTGGGATGTCTTTGGTGGCTGGGATTGCTTTCAGCCGACTGCAAGTTTCAAACCCATCAATTCCTGGCATCATTACATCTAAAAGTATCAAATCTGGTCGGACATACTCAAGTTGCTCGATCGCACTTTCACCATCAAGTGCTACTAATACTTTGAAGTTGCAATTCCTTAAAAAATCGAAAAGTACATCGAGATTCGTTTGATTATCGTCAACGATGAGAATGATACTTCTTTCTGAGTTTTTGATGTTCATATTCCCTAGATTAACTTCACTTCTGTGTAAGACATATACTTATGAGTTTACTTCAGATATTGGTTTAAAAATTCCCGGATTTGTTTAAGCTGAAACCCTTTAGCAAGTTGGCGCAAATGGGTGACAAATGGAACTAATTGTGGATCTACTATTTCAAGTCTGCTAATTTCCTCCAAAATAGCTTCGATGTCACCAATCACAACCAACTTTAGTAATGCAGAAATTGACTCAGAGTCAGGAGTATGGATAGAGGAAGGATAGTCAAGAGATTTTTTAGATTCTCCTTTTTTCCTAATTCTTTCTTCCCGATCTTCATAAATCCATTCTAAATCCAAATGTATCCGTAGCCGTTCTAAAAGTTGTGATGCTTCTACAGGTTTGCGGAGAAATTGATCGCAGCCTGCGAGCAGGCTTTCTTCCTGAGTATTATGAAAAACGCTAGCACTTAGGGCAAGCAAAACTACATTTTTTAGTTCTGGTATTCTCCGCAGACACCTGGTAGCTTCAAAGCCGTCCATAACTGGCATTAGCAAGTCCATTAAAATCACATTTGGTAAAAATTCTACTGCTTTTTGTAAACAGTCTTTGCCGTCTGCGGCCTCCATAATTTCAAAGCCAATGCGGGAAAGTAACCTCCGCAACATCGCGCGATTGATATCGTTATCATCTACTATTAGCACTTTCCGCTTATTGCCTGTGAAACCGACAATTCTGCCTTTTTCTGGGGGTGCGGCTAATTCGCAGTAAGTGCCTGCTGATGGCAACTCTAAATCTATCCAGAAAACACTCCCTTTGCCCAAACTACTTTTGACACTAATTTCACCCCCCATCATTTTCACTAATTTATAACTAATAGAAAGTCCCAAGCCTGTGCCTTCAATAGAATAAACGCGATCGCTAACTTGGTGGAATGGCAAAAATATTTCTTCTAATTTGTTTTCCTCTATGCCGATACCAGTATCTTCTACTTGAAACCGAATTTTGGTAATTGGTAATGGGTAGTTGATAGCTGTTAGTTGTTCGGTTTTAGTTGTTCCTTGTTCTTTTTTACTGGTAATTCCCAGTCCCCAGTCTCCAGTCTCTCCCCAGTCTCCAGCTTCTACATAGCCAACTCTAAAAGTTACGCTGCCACTGTTAGTAAACTTCACTGCATTACCCAGTAAATTAATCAAAACTTGCCGTAACCTTTTATCATCACCACAAACATAGGTAGGTAGGGAAGATATTTGCTCGCAAGTAAAGGCAATATTTTTTTGTGCAGATCGCATCTGGAATAGGTCGGCAATATTTTTGACGAAATTAGGTAAATTAAACTCTACGGGAGAGAGTTCCATTTTTCGGGCTTCAATTTTTGAGAGGTCTAAAATATCTTCAATTAGGGTGAGTAGGTGTTCGCCGCATTGCTGAATATTACCCAGGCTTTCCTGTTGGTCTTCAGTGATATTTTTGTCGGCCTTGATCAATTGAACATAACCTAAAATTCCATTTAAAGGTGTGCGGAGTTCGTGACTCATATTCGCTAGAAATTCGCTTTTAGCGCGGTTAGCAGCTTCTGCGACTTCTTTCGCTTGTTGCAAGGCGGATTCTGCCTGCTTGCGATCGCAGATTTCAGTTTTAGCTTGTGCGAATAACGTCGATTGTTGGATGGCAATCCCCAACTGCACGCACAACTGTCTCAGAGATTCTATCTCAGATGGCTGCCAGACACGGCGGCCCGTGCAGTGGTGGGCAATCAGCAGACCCCAAAGCCGAGTTTGAATTGGGGATTTTGAATTCTCCTTGTTATATTCTGAATCGGGACTATTTTGCAGAATTGGTACTACCAAAAAAGCTTTCACCTGCAACTGCATCAGCAAATTCAGATAGCAAGCATTTAGATCGCCAACATTAATATCTTCTACGGCTTGAATTCTCCCTTGCTCGTAGAGAGAAACATAGAGTTCCGTAAAGCAATTATCTTGAATATCTTGACCAAGAATAGACCTACAAAACTCATCAACCGACTCGACAACTACAAGGCCAGTCCAATCAGGATTAAATCGGTAGATAATCGTGCGCTCTATTTGTAAAAATTGCCTGACTTCCAAGACAGCGGTACTGAGGACTTCTTCAAGGTTAAGAGACTGACGAATGCGCTCAACGCTGGCTCCTACAAGTCGCTCTCGCTTTAACTGCTGTTGCAATGCAACTTCGGCTTGTTGGCGTAACCGCAGCTCGTTATAGACATCGCTGATGTCGCGAGCTACCCAGATTACTGAATTTTCCGACACGGGAGAAATAGTGGCAAAAAACCACAATTCACAGTTGCCTGCGAACAAGCTGTACTCAAAATTAACTGTCTGCTTTGTTTCTAGAGCTTGCCGAATTTTACTCAAAAAAAGCTCGTCCCTGGACTCGTTTAAAAATTTTTCTATTGTCGGGGTAATAGTATCAATAGCATTAGCATAAAGGCGAGCAGGGTTTGTGGGGGCAACTTTTACATTAGTCGCTTCCGCATCAATAACGAGTATAATATCTGTCATTGCTTCAAATAGAGCGTTCATTTCCGCATAGGAATTTTGTAGTTTTTCTTCGAGAATTTTACTGTCGCTGATGTCTTTATGAGTACCAGTCATCCGTAGTGGTTTGTTCCATTCATCGCGAACTGTTACTTTTCCGCAATCGGAAATCCACTTCCATGCGCCAAATTTACTCCGCATTCGATATTCTGCTTTGTAGAATTCAGTTTCACCTTCTAGGTGGCTATTCCTGGCTGCAAGTACACTTTCTTTATCATTTGGATGTAGCAATTTTTCCCAGGAGTTAATACTTTCTTCGATCTCGTCAATTTGATAGCCGAGCATGGTTTTCCACTGAGCATCAAAATAGGTTTTGCCCGTGCTAATATTCCAATCCCACAGTCCGAGAGCGCTAGCTTCCATTGCTAAGTAAAAGCGCTCTTCGCTCTCCCGCAAAGCTGCTTCTGCATTTTTGCGCTGGATGTGAAAACTCAACTGAGCCACAGCAGCTTTTACCAGTTCAACTAAATGAGGTTGGTGGACAATATGATTGCGGTTAAAGAAAACTAAGACAGCAAAAACTTTTTCTCCCTCGCAAATTGGTACGCCAAAACACGCTTTTAATCCCATTTTAGCGGCAATTTGGGAGCGCTTAAAAGTTGACAATTCAACGAGGGTAACATCTTCTATCCATTCTGGCTTACCTGTCATCCAAATTCGGCCTGCTAACCCCTCTCCTGGTGGATATTGCAAATTTTTGCTTTCGCGCCGAAACTGTTCTAAAGCGCGATCGCTGGCATACCATCCATCGCTACATTCTAAAAATGTGCCTTCAGCATTAGGAATCCAAGCTTCTGCCAAATCCCAGCCAATGTTAGCACAAAATAATCCCAAAATGACTGTTAAGGCATCCTGAAAATCCAAGGAGCGATTAATCGCACCAGTTGCTGTCAGTAATAATCTGATTTCTATTTCTGTTTGCTTTTGTTCGGTGATGTCAGTCGCAGTACCAAGAATTTGTTTGAGCTTACCTTCTGGGGTTCTGGTGAAAGTTGTATCGCGGCTGCAAAGCCAGCGCCAACTGCCGTCTCGATGTCGGATGCGGTATTCTATTTCAAAGATGTCCCCATCACTGCTATTTTCTATTTGTTTGAGGTAAGCAGGTATTCTGACTAAATCTTCCGGGTGCATTAGAGTGCGGAAAATTTGAGGGCCTATTGCTTGAATTTCTACTGCTGTATAGCCGAGAATCTGGTAGACACCAGAAGAAACGTAAGGAAAAGATATTGAACCGTCTGGTGATAGTTGGAATTGATAAATTATTCCTGGTATGTTAGCGGCTAGTCTTTGGAACCTAGCTTCACTTTCTTGTAAGGCTTTTTCTTGACGCTTAGACTCTGTAATGTCTCTAATTGTACCTACTAAAAATTTACGACCATCTGCTTGTTCAAGTATAGTTTTTTTAGTGGAAATTATGTGCAAATTCCCCTGACCATCCGTAAAATTTTCTTCGTTTTCATTGGTTATGCCTGTCCTAAATACCAGTTCGTCTTTTTCTCGAAAAATATCAGCTTCTTCTTTAGGAAAACAATCATAATCTGATTTGCCAATTAGTTCACTATGAGGCTTTCCCATGAGCTGGCAAAAGGCATTGTTTAAAATAATCCAGCGATGCTGCTCATCTTTGACAAAAATAGGGTCAGGATTAGAATTAATTATGTGGTTTAAAAATTCTTCTGAACATTTTACTGGTAGTTTATAGCAGCCATTATCGCGATCGTTATCGATGCTATTTGACGGGGTAATAATGGCTATGCTCACTAGGTTATTATCAATTGCCGAGGTATATTTCTCTGTACTTTGCTGTAGAATTTGTTGACTATGTTGGCGCTCGACTGCGTAGCGTAGAGAGCGAATTAAAATTTCGCTGTTGATTTTAATTTTTATTAGATAGTCTTGGGCTCCAGCTTGGATTGACTGAATGGCTAATTCTTCATTAGTATTCGAGGTCAAAACTACTATGGGAGTATTGAGGCTGTATTTTTTTAACCGCGCAACGGTATCTATTCCTCGACTGTCAGGTAGTGAAAGGTCTAATAAAATTACGTCGAAATTTTCTTGATTGAGGAGTTGCTGCGCTCTGCTGACGCGCTCTACTCTGGTAATAGATAAGTGCGGCGCAAAATTGCTGGTCAATAAAAATTCTTCAATTAATTCGGCTTCCTCTAAATTATCTTCTACTACTAGAAGTTTCAATCCCTGGTTTGTTATATCTTTTTTAAAAAATGTTGTCATTTTCATTAACCATAAACGTTAAGAGAATTATCTACATTTGTAAGTAGGAGGACATCATTAAACCTAAACATTGCTTCTGAAAGCAGGGTATCTCACTCTTTTCTCTGGCGCTCTTGATATATAACTAAATTTTTCTGCCTTCTGCCTTCTACTTATCAAAAAGTATGTTGTCAAACAGTTGCTTTGTCAACAAAACTTTAAACTATTTTAATTATTTTGCTAAGTTACTGGCAGCAGCTATTTAAACCGATGCGGGTGAGAATTAAGGCTTGGAAACTACTTGACAAATCCGATTTCTGCCTTTTGCTTTAGCTTGATAGAGGGCGCGATCGGCACTCTGAATTAGGCTGTCGGGAGAAGCATCAGCAAGGGGAAGTGCGCTAGCAATTCCAAAACTGAGGGTGATGTACGGGTTAATACTGGATTGGGGGTGGGGAAGCTTCAGTATTTCTACGGAGGTGCGAATTGCTCTGGCGACAGCGATCGCGCCTTCTATGCTTGTATTTGGCAGAAGTACGGTAAATTCTTCACCGCCGTAACGGGCAGCTAAATCGGCCGGACGTTTGATAGAGGTGGCGATCGCACAGGCAACTCGGACTAAACAGGCATCGCCAGCAGGATGACCCCAGCAATCGTTATAAAGCTTAAAAAAGTCGATATCACAGATAATTAAAGATAGCGAAACTAGCTCTCGCGCGCACCGCCGCCACTCCAAGTTTAAGGCGCGATTAAATTGGCGACGGTTGGCAATTCCGGTTAATTCATCTGTAGTCGCCAGTCGCTGCAATTTGCGGTTAGCTATCTCTAAGTGGCCGTAAAGTTCTGACTGCTGAATAGCAAGTGCTACTTGATTTGCCAACTGCTGCAAAAAATCCACTTCCCACTGTTGCCACTGCCTAGAATTACTGCAATGATATACTGCCAATATCCCCCAAAGCAGATGTTTTTTGGGCAAACGATCGAGTAAAATTTTCTCCCCCTCTTCCCATTTTTCAATCTCTTCATCTCCCCCTTTTTCGCTATCCCACTTTTGCCTTCTCAGTTCTGATGTTTGCCATATAGGTACTGTCAAAACTGCTTTAATATGAAATTCGGCAAACAATTTTTTGTCTTCTGCATCTAGTTGTGCCGTATTGATATCTTCTACTGCCACAAAAGATTCCGTCTTGCTTACCCAGTCACAAGAAAGAGCTAAAGGTGCATCAATATCTCGGCTACCAACATAGCAGTTAAAAGACCCATCAGATGCGATCGCAGCACCTTCTTTCTCCTCTTGTCCTGCTTTTGTGGAACCTCGGCACCGATAAATTACAACGCGGTCAGTTTTCAGAAATTGTCGCACTTCTGCTACTGTCTTATGAAGAATATTGGCTAGTTGAATAGAACCACCTGCAAACACGCTGGCCGGCACATCAGAGTAGTAATCTAAATCGCTATTGGGTAGAGAAATTGAAATAATTGAAGAGCGGATACGCTCGATCATTCGCCCTAAAAGTTGCTCTCTTTGGGCTACTTGCCGCAAGGCTTCCTCCGTTCGCGATCGCGCGATCGCGTAATGCACAGCACGAACTAGCAATTGCCCGGAAAACCCCCTTTTGACTAGGTAATCCTGTGCTCCACAGCGTACTGCTTCAATTGCCATGTTTTCATCATTGAGTGAAGTTAAAACGACTATTGGAGCAGTTAATGCTTGTGCTTTCACGCTTTTGACAGTATCAATTCCAAAGCTGTCCGGTAAAGACAAATCTAATAAAATCGCGTCAAACTCTCCCTCTAGCAAACTTTTTAGCGCTAAGCTGAGGCGAGCAACTGTTTTGACCCGAATCTCGATATTACTGACTGAATCTAAAAACTCTTCTATCAGTTCGGCATCTACAGGGTCATCCTCCACCAAAAGAATTTTAAGCAATTGGTTAGGCGGAAGCACAACTTTAGCAGTGCGATCGGTGGGACGATATATCATCAGCCTATAGATAGTATTGGTCGTTAGCACGTCTGTTAATACCTACTACTCACAATATACCTAAAATATGCAAATAAGGGAAATTTTAAAAAATCTTATAAGTATTTGGCTCTAATTAAACCTAAAATACTGATTCTCAGAAAGCGCCCTGATAATAGTCACTTCCCTTTTGCCTTAGCTTGAGCCTTAGTCTGAGCCTTCTACTTAGTAAATCTCTCTAACTTTATGCTAAAATAATGTGATTAAAATTGGCAGCCTCATAAAACTCAACTCAAAACCACGCAGTGTTGCGAGGTACGAAGCAATCTCACAACTTAAAACTCCGGTGGTAGGGAGATGATTTCAAACCAGTAACGGCACAAGGTATTCATCACCTCAACTAAGGCCTCAAAAGTTATAGGTTTAACTATGAAAGAATTAGCACCCAAGCGGTAGCAGTGAAGGATATCTCCATCTTGCTGTGAGGTAGTTAGTATCACTATCGGGATGTGGCGGAAGTTGGGGTCAGACTTAATCATCGCTAGGGCCTCTCTACCGTCCAACTTCGGCATATTCAAATCTAGTAAGATGAGATTTGGGCAGGGTGAATTATTAGGATCGCCATATCGATCGCGGCGATACAAATAGTCTAGCAGTTTTTCGCCATTTTCAACACAGTAAAATGCGATCGCTAATGGAACTTCTCGCACTGCCTCCTGCACTAGAAAACAGACATCCTCGCTGTCATTAGCCATTAAAATAGTAAATGTTTTTATCTCAGAGGCCACAGCTTTATTCACTCGCGGTGACTTTGGGACACTACGCAAATTTGAATAATTATCAATTATGCGTCAGACGACAACCTTGATAGTAGAAATAAGCTGATTCTGCATGGCAGGGTTGATTAACTGACAAATTCCCCAAAGTTTCTTGGCGGTATTTATAATAATAGATGGTAGGTTCAGTACCATCCGCAATCACCAGCCAGTTCTTATGTATTTATACATAAATAATACCTAGCCTCTTGAGGTCGCACAGCTTCGCCCACTATCTCCTAATTGGTAATTATAGCAGTATCAGGACTTACGCACCCAACCACAAAAACCGAGTTTTTTACGAAAATACTTCGTTATGACCCAGAAATTCTCTCAAAAACTGTTCGGCTGACGCTCACGGCCCAAGCCCGGTTTCTGTGACGACCTGCGTAAGTCCTAAGTATATTACAGTTTAATATAGGGAAGAGTAAAATAAAAAATTGCGCCAGCACCTAGTTGAGATTCTACCCAAATTTGGCCGCCATGACGTTCCACAATCTTTTGACAAATTGCTAAACCAATGCCAGTACCAGTATATTCTTCCTGTGTATGCAGTCGCTGAAAAATTTGGAATATTCGCTCTGAATGTTTGGAATCAATGCCAATTCCATTATCGCTGACAGAGAATAACCAGTCTGTTTCCCGACGCTCAGCATTAAGGTGAATTATCGGGGGCTCGTCGCGGCGATACTTAATAGCATTCCCAATTAAATTCTGAAACACTTGCACCATTTGAGAACAATCCCCGATGACTGTAGGTAAGTCACAGCGGCTAACAGTGGCTTGATTTTTGCGGATGGCTAAGTGTAAGTTACCACAAGCTTCTTCAAAAATTTGATTGCAATCTGTTGGCTCAAAATCTTTACTTTTCTTACTAACCCGCGAATATTCTAGCAAATCATCAATTAGCGACTGCATACGCACAGAGCCTTTAATCATTTTCTGAATAAACTTCATCGCATTAGCGTCAATTTTGTCTCTGTAGCGCCCTTCTAAAAGTTGAGCATAGCTGGCTATTGTTGATAGAGGTGCTTGCAAATCGTGGGAAGCAACATAAGCAAACTGTTCGAGTTCCGCATTAGAACGAGCCAATTCTTCTTCTGCTTGTTTGCGGGCTGTAATGTTGTGAAAAGTCACTGCGAAGCCGTCATTTAACTTAACAGCAACAATTTGCAACCAACAAGGACTAAGCTTTTCCTGTTCGTAATAAAACTCTGTATCTAGTGGCTCTCCTGTTTCGACTACAGAAACATATAAATCAAAGAGACCATTTTTGCGATGCAGAGGCATTTCTTCTAACAAATATTTACCAACTAGCTCTTCTGATTTGAGATCTAAGATGGCTTCAACCGAGTGGTTCACCAAAATCCATTGGAAATCAACAATCTTTCTCTCTTGGTTCCTGACAGTAGCAAAAGCGGCTATCCCATCGAGAGAGCTGTTCAATATACTTGCTATAAGTGACTGCGACTGTTGCAAGAGAGCATTTTGCTCTTCTAATTTATTTTGCAGCTTTTGAAGGGCAATTTGGGTATCAATTCGAGCTAAAACTTCTTCCACTTGAAACGGCTTAGTAATATAATCTACGCCCCCCACTTGAAAAGCTTTAATTTTATATTGAACATCATCTAAACCGCTTAAGAAAATGATGGGAACTGAGCGAGTTGATTCCATAGATTTCAGCTTTTGACAAAGTTCATAGCCGTCCATATCCGGCATCATAATATCAAGTAAAATTAAATTGGGTGGAGAGCCAAGCGCGGCATTAAGCCCTAATTGACCAGAGATCGCCCTTTTAACGTTATACCCCTGATCTGTCAGAATCTTTGATAAAAACCGTAAATTACTGGGTTGATCGTCCACAATTAATATTTTGAGCTTATTATTATCCATTGTCTTCATATTAAATTGGCTATACAATAGCTAAATCAAATAGTTTTTAGGAATTTCAGTAACTACCAGCGAGCATCGTCAACTTATTCATGCCCAAGTTCTGATTCTATAATTGATTGAGTTATACGCACTATTCTATCAAGACGGAAATCCTCTAGCAAATCTTTTAAAGCATCACCTAAAACCACAAAATTTTCTGGTATTTTGTCAATTAACTGGCAGACTAAATCTTCATTAACTTCGTTAGCGGCCTGATTTAGCTGTTGTACCCAATTCAATGGCATCTGACTCAGCAGAGGCAAAAAGAAGGAATCGGGTCTTTCGCTGATAAAATAACGCAGACCTGGGGTAGTATTTATGACTGGGGGTAACTGCTCGTAAATATAGCGCACTCCTAAGAACTCTGTCATCTTTTCAAAGATTACCTGTTCTTGGAAAGGTTTACGAACAAAATCATCGCAACCTGCTGCGATAATTTCGTCCCGTCTTTCTTCAAAGGCACTGGCAGTTAGAGCAATAATTACAGTATGATAACTATTAATTGGGGATTGATGATTGATTAATGATTTCTCCTGTTTCTCCCTTTCTTTAGCTCTAATTTGTATTGCAACTTCCATACCATCAATTACAGGCATCCGCGTATCAAGTAAAATTAAATGTGGCTGCCAACTATCCCAGAGAGTCAGTGCTTGTTCGCCATTTTCAGCTTCTAGAACTTCAAAACCTATTGGTTGGAGCAACTTAACTAATAGCAAGCGATTTTCTTGAGTATCGTCAACTACTAAAATCCGATAACTTCCTTGGTCTGCCTCTAATGTGCTCACCCGTTGCAGGGGTTGCTCTATGACTTCATAAGCGTCTGCTCGGCTAATTTGGATATTAAATTTAAAAATTGTTCCTTTATTTAAAGCACTGACTGCTGTAATATTTCCCTTTAAGAGCTGTACAAATTTTCTAGTAATAGTTAAACCTAATCCTGTGCCTTCGGCGGATTTACGACCAGCTTCGCTTTGTACAAAAGCATCAAATAAACTGTCAATTTCTTCTGGTGCTATTCCAACCCCAGTATCTTCTACTTCAAAGGTGATTGGGAATGGTTCGCTCTCGGAAACCGTTGTATGCACTAATCCAGGTTTTGACTCTATCCCACCCAAATTTACTCGTAAAGTAACACTACCATTTTCAGTGAATTTAATTGCATTTCCTAGCAAGTTAATTAAACATATACGCAATTTTTTTTCATCAGCTTTGATATAGTGAGGCACATCAGGATGCACGGTAAATCTCAGTTTTAAACCTTTTTTTTCTGCTTTGAAGTGAAACATCTCTTCAAGAGTGTCAAGAAGTCGATATAGGTCAAAGCTGGTTTCGGATATAGTAATTATACCGGCTTCGATTTTGGACATATCCAAAACATCATTAATCAAATCCAGTAAGTGTTCGCCACTGCGGTTAATAATCCTCAGATTTTCCAACTGATCCGTACTGAGGAAAGGGTCGCGAATCATGACTTGGGTAAAGCCTAAAATAGCATTGAGAGGGGTACGTAATTCGTGGCTCATATTGGCGAGAAATTCACTTTTAGCTTTGGAGGCAGCGGCGGCAGATTCTTCTGCTTTTTTGCGTTCAACTATTTCTTTTTGCAGTTGTTCATTTTGCTGAATCAGTTGTTTTTGCAGTCTTTGAATAGTCAGTTGATGTTCAACTCTGGCAACAACTTCTTCTACTTGGAATGGTTTGGTGATATAGTCTTCGCCGCCGACCTGAAAAGCCTTAACTTTATCCAATACTTCATCTAAAGCGCTAATAAAGATTACGGGAATTTTTGAGGTCTGGGAATCAGCTTTTAGTTCTTCGCAAACTTCATACCCATTCGTGTCGGGCATTCTGATGTCGAGTAAAATTAGATCGGGGGGAGCTGAACGTGCTGCTCTGACTGCCATTTTGCCGTTAATTACGCCTCTGACTTTATATCCACTTTCAGACAAGGTTGCAGATAAAACTTGTAAGTTTTCTGGAGTGTCGTCAACGATTAAAATGTTACCTTTATTAATTTCTGTGTGATTGCTAGTCATTTTATTGGCTGATTGCTAATTTTGGGGGTTGATTGCAAATCGCTAATCGCTAATTGCTTTCCTTCGATTAGCTATTAGAGAGTATTAAAAAAAATTAACTACAAATTTCTAAGTTCCTCAATTAAATCCAGAATTTTATCACAGCGGAAGTTATTGACTAGCTGTGCTAATGCTTTACTCAAATTAGCGCGCTCGCTAGGTATTTCGGAAAGCAACTGAAAAATGTTGTCGTTATCAACAGAGTCAGCCGCATCGTACAATTTATCGATCCACTCAAGAGGCATCCCTTGGAAAGATGAAGGCTCTAAAATAAAGGATGAATCTGATTGTCCGCTTTCTGATTCCTGATTTGTTAAAGATGGGGATCGCCTTCCGCTTGGGGACGAAGATAAAACTTGTTCTTCATAAAGATAACGTACTCCTAAATATTTAGCCATCTTTTCTAAGATCACCTGTTCTCGAAACGGCTTGGCTACAAAGTCATCACAACCTGTTGATAAAATAATAGATCGCTCTTCATCAAAAGCACTTGCTGTCAGGGCAATAATTACTGTTGCCTGACCTTTTAAATGGGCTTTAATTCGTTTTGTGGCTTCATACCCGTCCATCACTGGCATCCTCATATCCATCAAAATTAGGTGGGGTTCCCAACTAGACCACAAATCAACAGCAACTGCTCCATTTTCGGCGGCGCGCACACAAAAGCCGAGTGATGTCAGCAATCTTACTAGCAGAAGTCGGCTTTCAATACGATCGTCAACGGCTAAGATCCGGTATTCTGGTTGTCCTGCTTCTAGTCCAATGACCCGCCTAGTTGTTTCTGACCCTTGAATTTCAACTATATCAGGAAGACTAATTTCAATGTTGAATTTGAAAATACTTCCCTTATTTATATCGCTATTGACGGTAATATCTCCTCCCATTAATTGCACAAATTGTCTGCTAATTGGTAAACCTAAACCAGTTCCTTCTTGAGCTTTCATACCTGATTCTGTTTGTACGAAAGGCTTAAATAAGTTGTCTATTTCTTCGGGTGCAATTCCCAAACCAGTATCTTCAATCTCAAACTGAAGGAAGAAAGAAGAATCATCAGAAAAGCAGAGCGAATTTTTTATATTTTTAGTTGACTCTGTTAACTCCCAATTGTAGATTTTCTCCTGGTTTTTGGCGATCTCTATTGGCTCTAAATCTATAGATTTTAATTGCTTTACGGGGAAATTATCTTTTTGACTTATTCTTTCATCTTCTTTCTTTTTTATTGCTTCTTCTTTCATTCTGACACGCAATGTCACTCCCCCTTCTTGCGTAAACTTGATCGCATTTCCTAAAATATTAATTAAGGTTTGGCGTAATTTACTTTCATCTGTTTGCACATATTGGGGAAGGTCTGGGGCAATATCAATAATTAGCTGCAAATTCTTTTTTTCTGCTTGTAACTGAAACATCTTCTCTATACTTTCTAGCAGGCGATAGAGATCGAAATTGTTTTTATTAACCGTCACCTGACCTACTTCTATTTTGGACATTTGCAGAATATTGTTGATCAGATTAAGTAAATGTTCTCCACTACGGCTAATAATTCCTAAGTGTTCTTTTTGCTCGAATTTGAGGGACGAATCACGGGCTAGCAATTGGGTAAAACCGAGAATAGCATTCAGAGGAGTACGCAGTTCGTGGCTCATATTTGAAAGGAACTCGCTTTTCGCTCGGTTGGCTTTATCAGCAGCTTCTTTTGCCTTTTGCACCGCTATTTCTGCCTGTTTTCTGTCGCTAATATCCATCATGATTATCAATAGTTTCTGTACTTGTCCCTGCTGATTTAAAACTGGTTCTCCTCTGGCTTCTATGTGGCGAATAGAACCGTTAGATCGTACAATTCGATATTCTATTTTCTGGATTTTACCTTCAACAAGAGTGCTGTTAAATTTTTTTTCCCAAAGTTCTCTGTCGTCGGGATGAATGTACTGACGAAACTCCTCACAAGTGGGTTTAGGTTGATTTGGATCGAGATCAAAGATTCGGAAGAGTTCTTCTGACCAAGTAGTATTATTATTCAATAGATCGACTTCGCAACTACCAACATGGGCTATTCGCTGAGCTGCTGCTAAAAAAGCTTCTGAGGCGCGAAGTTTTTCTTCTGCCCGTTTGCGATCGCTGATATCCTGACTGACAGAAATTACGCAGGTTTGTCCTTGGATCTCAATGATTTCTGCTGAGAGGAGCGCTGTTCTGATTTCGCCTGTTTTTGGGCAAAATTGAAATTCATAGTTGCGAACTATACCTTGTTCTGCTAAGCCTTGAAAAAGGCGAGCGCGGTCTTTTTCATTGGCCCAAAGACCTAGCTCAATAGCAGTTTTACCAATGATTTCTTCGGAGGTGCAACTAATCATAGCGCAGAAAGCATCATTAACTTCGATATGTTGTCCGTCGCTAAGTCTAGTAATAGTAATTGGGTTGGGAGAAGATCGAAAAGCCTTAGCAAACTTTTCCTCAGAAAGTCGCAGTTCAGCCGTCCGCTGCTCTACCAGCGTTTCTAGTTCCTCATTTAGCTGCTGAAGTTTAACATTTTGATCTGCTAGTTGTTTGTCCTGAGAATAACTGCGAATTGCTTCTCTTACGGTCAAAATCAGGTCGGACTGGTGCCAAGGTTTAGCGATGTAACGATATAGTTGAGCATATTTAATAGCATTGGAAACAGCTTGCAAATCAGCTTGCCCGGTTAGCAAAATTTTGATTGTTTTCGGGGAAATACTGTGAATCTGCTTTAACAATTCATCCCCTTTTATATCGGGCATGAAGTAATCAGAAATCACTAAAGGTACTTCGCATCCCTCTTCGTCGATCAGCTCAGTTACTAACTCTAAAGCATCGACCCCTCCTTCCGCAGTTTCAATTGTATATTCTTCCCCCAGCGCCTTTTTTAGCTCAATTTTCAAACTTTCTAAAATTGTCGGTTCATCATCAACACAGATAATTACAGGTTTATTCATGATTTTTTCAACCCAGATTTTATCGTTGAAATCAATTCCTTCCTGTCCCAAGGCTTGTGCAAGCAAGCGTGTAGTTCCGCCTTCTTCTTAGCCCGATCGATAGCTGACTCATCGGCTTGACCTGTCAACATTACCTTAACAATATTTGGATATTTTTCATGAACTTTAATTAGAAATTCATCTCCCTTAATACCGGGCATTAACCAATCAGAAACAATCACTAAAATATCAGTCTCTTCATCTTTTAATTCTTCAATTACTTCTAATGCTTCGTCGGCACTTTCTGCCACTTCGTAGGCATAAGTATCCCCAAACTCTTTTTTGAGTTGGATTTTCAAACTATTTAAAACCACTATTTCATCATCCACACATAAAATTGCTGACTTAGACATGAATTTCCCTCCTAGTTTTGATTGAACGGCAAAGAGACAGTAACTATTGTTTCTTTTACTTGGCGATACCCATAAATTTTACCCAGATCCCGATCCAATAATTTCTGTTGCACTATCTAAACCCAAATCGCTGCGCGATCCTGGGTTTAGTGGTAAAAAATGGAGCAAAAATTTTCGGTAGAATCTTTGGGGAAATGCCCTTAGCGCCATTAATATTTACCACTAGATTATTTGCCTGCCAACTTGCGATCGTATTTAAACCCCCTTATTACCCATGACTTGCCAAGCATTGTAAATCCGATTTATTCACAATTTATTGAGTTCATGAAGATAGCATAACATAAATAGCAACTCTCCTTCATAGTTTCTGTGCCGTTCCATACTCTCTTAGAGTTGGGTTGCGATCGAGAGTTGAGAGAGTATAAATATATCGATCGGTTCTAGGTAAGCCTTTTAACTCAGTTGTCCTCGCGCTAGCAGCGACAATTTACCCGAAAAATGGATGATGACCGGATTATATTTCTGTGCTTAGTTTAGAAGCAGCATTGGCTAAAACAAGTCTATATTTATGGCTATTTTACTAGATTTTAATTTCCCCTTAAAATTATTTTAGTTTGAATTGAGGGGCAAAACTACAGTAAATCGAGTTTTTCCTGACCAAGATTCTACTTGAATTTCGCCCTGATGTTTGTCAATGATTTTTTTGACAATATCTAACCCTAAACCGCTGCCTTCCCCAGGGGCTTTAGTAGTGAAGAATGGCTCAAATATTCTCGGCATAATCTCTGGAGGGATACCTTTCCCTGTATCGATGATGCTGACTAATAAGCTTTGCTCCTGTTGCTTGACTTCAATGTGTAAAGTGCCTCGATAATTCATCGCTTGCAAAGCATTATAAAGCAAGTTTGTCCAAACTTGATTCAGTTCATCAGGATAGCACAGTATATATGGCAAATTAGGGTCGTAGCTTCTAACTACTTCAACACCTTGTTTGATTTGGTAGTGGTAAAGAGTTAATACGGTTTCTATTCCCTCAGCGATATTTGCAGATACTTTTTTGCCAGAATTATCATAACGACCGTAACTTTTTAATGCAAATACTATTTTGGCAGCACGTTCTGTGGCAGTCGCAATCGTGCGGGTACTTTTCTGGACTGTGGCAAATTGATAGGCGGCTTGTAAAATAGTTTGACTATCGGCGGCTTTTAACAGAGGTAAAAATGGTTCGATTTCACCGCCGACACCGATATCTGCTAAGGTACAGGCAAGGCTGTCGGCTTCTGCAATTTCTTGCGATTCTAGCTGACGCTGCAAAGATTTTTTGAGCTGGCGTTTTTCTTTACTTGATAAGGTATCTGCTTGCTGGGTTGACTTTTGCAGCAGGGTAAAGAAATACTGTTGGCGTTCTAAGGATAGTTCTTGAAAAAATCTTGGTAAACGTTCTAAATTTTCTGTAAAAAACTCTAATATATTCTGTACAGAGGAGCGAATTGCTGCTAAAGGAGTATTGATTTCATGGGCTACTCCGGCAATTAGTTGTCCTAGAGCTGCCATTTTTTCTGAGTGAATTAACTCTTGTTGTGCTGTTTGCAAATTAGTAAGGACTAGCGCTAATTCTTGGTTGCTTGCTGCCAGTTGTGCCGTGCGTTCTTGCACTCGTTGTTCGAGTTCAGCGTTGAGGCGGCGCACTTCGGCTTCGGCTTCGGTGCGATCGCAAATTTCCTGCTTGAGTTGAGCGTTAGCTTGTCTCAGTTCCAGGGTTTGGTGTTTAATTTGTTCTTCTAAACTTTCATTTAGCTGCCGCAACTTCTCTTCTGCCTGTTGCCGCTGCGTTGCTTCCTGTTGCATTTTCTCATTAACTGTTCTCAACTCTTGGGTTTTTTCTGCGATGGTTTGCTGCAAAATTTCTACAGTAGCATACATTTCGATGGGATCTATTGCATACAACAGGGTAGATTGCGTCACAATTCCTACTAAATATCCATCTGTATCTACTACCACTAACCGCCTAATTTCGTGCTTTTGCATCATCTCATGTGTCTGCCAGAGATTAGTATTGAGTTGTACTGGTAGCAACGGAGAACTCATCAATTTTTCTGCGGGAATTTGGGCAATATCAAGTCCAGTCGCTGTAAATTTAACCAGATCTTTTTCGGTAATAATGCCAATAGGTTTGAGGGGTTTACCATTAGCAATCGCTTCTGAATAACCGCAAGATTGGCAAATAACTACGCAGCTTTTTCTGTTGGTTGCCATCTGCTGAGCAACTTCAAAAACTGAAGCATTTGCAGGGGCAGTAATTACCGCTGTTGTCATAATTTCTCCTACGCGCCCCATTTGCAGCAAGTCAGTGGGTTTGAGAACCTGTCGCAAACTATCGGGGGTGACAACACCAATCGGGTATCCTTGCTCGTCTACGATGGGCAGGTGGCGAATTTTGGAGGAACGGAACAGGGCTAATACTGAGTAGATATCGCCAGCTTCTAGAAAGGCGATCGTAATCAAATTTTGCGTCATTACTTGGGAGATAGCAACTCCTTCTAAAGGGGTTTTACTAGCAGTGAGTTTGACTACATCGCGCTCGGTAAAAATCCCCATTAACTTGTTTTTTTCTACTATCAATGTATAGCTAGCGCGAGAGTAACTCATGGCTGCGATCGCTTCCGTAACAGGAACGCCCGGAGCTATTAGCAATGGATTGCGATCGATTGCTCGCTCTAGTAAACTTTGTGTATCAGAAAGATTTTGTGACATGGGAAAGCCCTAAAAGGTGATCGGGAATGACACAGTAAATATCGTTTTACCAGGCAGGGAGTTAACTTCTATTTTACCAGTATGCCTTTCAATAATTTTTCTGGCAATATCCAATCCCAAGCCGCTGCCTTCTCCAGGTAGTTTTGTGGTAAAAAATGGCTCGAATATTCTTGGTATAATCTCAGGAGATATGCCTTTACCGCTATCGATTATCTTAACTAAGATAGTTCTATTTTGTTGTTTTACTTCTATTGTTAAGGTTCCTTTGTAGTCCATTGCTTGCAGCGCATTGTGAATAAGATTTGTCCAAACTTGATTGAGTTCATCGGGATAGCAGAGAACAGACGGTAAATCGGGTTCGTAGTTCCTGATTACTTCGACTCCCTGTTTAAATTGGTTATGATAAAGAGTTAATACAGTTTCAATTCCCTCCACGATATTAGCTACTACTTTTTTACCAGAATGATCGTAACGAGCATAACTTTTCAAGGCAAATACTATTTTTGCTGCTCTATCTGTGGCTGTTTTAATAGTAGCAGCACTTTTTTGGATGCTAGAAATTTGATATGCTCGCTGTAAAATTATAGCGTTGCTCTGGTCTTGTATACATGGCAAAAAAGGTTGTACATTATCGTAGACTCCGATATCAATTAGGGTGTCAGCAATCGTGTCAGCTTTTTCAATGGTGTGGGCTTGAAGTTCCAGAATTAAAGCTTTTTTTAATTGTCTTTTTTCTTTACTAGATAAGGTCATTTGTTGATGGGTAGAATTTTCCAGCAAGGTAAAGAAATCAGAGTAGCGCTCTGGTGATAGCTGTTGGAAAAATTCGGGTAACTCCGAGAAGTCGCTCGCGAAGAAATCGATAATATTTTCAACGGACGAGCGAATGGCTGCTAGAGGAGTATTAACTTCATGGGCAACTCCGGCAATAAGTTGTCCCAGTGCTGCCATTTTTTCTGATATAATTAATTCTTGTTGTGCGGCTTTGAGATGTTCAATAACTTGGGAAAGTTCTTGGGTACGTTCTTGCACTTCGATTTCTAAATTGCGGTTATATTCTGCTAATAATTTCTCTGCTTGTTTGCGCTGGGTAATATCTGTAAAAGCTGCAAGCGCGTAAGCAATATTTCCCTGTTCGTCATATATAGGAGTTCCCCAAACTTCTATGGGAATAATCTTGTCAGGTTGGTGGATTTCCATATTGTCAATGTTGACACTTTTTCCTTGCAGCGCACATCTAATAGGATCGTATTCTTTGGGGTAAATTTCTTTACTGTCCGCGAGATACATTTGGTAGATTTCTCTTAATTGGTCGGCAGTAGCATCAGCAACTAAACCTTTTGCTAGCAACTGCTCAGCGTGAGAATTCACATAGTAGGGTTGACCCTGATCGTTGACAATAAACACGCCTACAGGCATCGCTTCCAGAAATTGAGCCAGCCGTTGTTCGCTGTCTTGCAATTTCTTAAAATACCTTTGTAATTCCTCTGCCATCCGGTTAAAAGACTGAGCTAGCTCCCCAAATTCATTAGAAGTAACAATATTAACTCTACTGCCAAACTCGCCACCACTAATTCTAGATGCAGCAGCAGCCAGGTATTTTAAGGGAATAGTAATTGACCTAGAAAAAATGATTCCCAAAGCAACTGCTGCCAGCGCAGCTATTAGAGTCGCGCCGCTCATTACTAACACCATTGAGCGCACGGGAGCATAGGCTTCCGATGTGGGGAGTTCTACAGCAACCATCCATTGTACCCGTCGCACTATGGTAGCTGTTCCGACAACTTCTTCGCCGTTTAATCCTTGATAAACAATAGCTGGCTGTATCTCTGGAGATAAGGATAATTTGAATAATTCTCGCACAAATGGACGGTCTTTGAGGTTTTGCAGGTTAAATCTACTAGGGTTGCTGTCTTTTCTGGCGATTAAAACTGAACGGTTGTCTAAAATATAGGCATAGCCAGTTTTTCCAACTTGCGTCCTATCCACAATTTGAGTCAAAAAATTGAGATTAATTTTGGCAAATAAGATGCCAGCAATTTTATTTTGACTATTGCGGATGGGAAGGGCTAAAGTAGCGACAGGTAAATTTATTTCGGAGTCAATTTCCACTGGACTGATATAATTTTGACCCATTCTAAATATTTCTAAAAACATCGGTGAATTACCAGATATTTGAAGTAAAAGTGAACTGGAAAAAGAGATAGGTGCGTAGGGTGACATTGCCTGCACGACTTGACCGCGCTCGTTGAGAATGCCAACTATTTCATAGGCGCTATTGCTATTTGCCAATCCATCTAGAATCCGGCGCTGAGTTTCCGAGTTAAAATCTGTTAAGCCGCGCAGTTCAGAGAGATAGTTAAGCTGGCGCTGCAAGTTGTCTAAATAACCGCTAATTTTGTTAGCTGCTCCCTGCGCTCGCTCTTGCTGAAGTAACCTAGTTTGTTCTGCTTGTTCGCGAAAACTGAGATAGGTTAATGCACTTCCAGCTATTAGTACGCTGGAGACAACGATCGCAACTAAACCATAACGGAGCTGATTAGCGATTGACAGCATTTTATTTTTGTGACTTACTATTTTAGCTTCGTTCATTGAAAGGGGCCCCATTGACTAAATCCCTGCTTCCATACAGCATCCTCTACCCAAATTCGCTTTTTAAGTAGCCCTAAACGAAAAAAGGTTTCAGCAATCCGCTGCTGTTCTTCAATCGCTCGATCTTGAATAGGTATTGCGTCATAGCGGCGGCTTTTAGTTACTATTAAAGCTGTGGCAGGTTTCATCCTTATGCTAGTAGTTAAAATTTGAGCAGCTTGTTCGGGGTAATTAGTTATCCAAATGCCGATCTTATGCGCTTCTTCTATTACAATTTTGATAATCTCCGCACGGTCGTTCGCGAAGGAACGAGTCGCGATATAAAAATTTCTGTCATTCATTAGCCCGTCGGTATTAGTCAGGAGGCGAACGGGCGTATTTTCTTGCAACTCAGCTAAAAATGGATTCCAGCCAGCCCAAACATCGACTTTTCCCTGCTTAAATGCTGCCTGTCCTTGAGGCGGTAGTAAATCTACAAATTCTATATCTTTTAGTGTCAAACCACCTTTACTCAAGGCCTGAATTAAAAGATATTGACCTGCGGATGCCTTTGTTGCTGTTATTTTCTTTCCTTTTAGATCCGCTAGCGTGCGAATGGGCGAATCTTTAGGAACTAAAATACCCATACTTTCAGGCGTTGATGAATCATTAGCAATATAGACAAAATCTACCCCATTAGCTTGAGCAAATATGGGCGGGATAACTCCAGCATAACCCAGATCGATTTTTCCTTCCCCCATTGCTTCTAGGATCTGTCTACCTGCGGAAAATTCAGTCCATTCTACTGAAAAACCCATTGATTCTAAGCGCTTTTCTAGAGTAGCTTGATTTTTGAGATAAACTAGGGTTCCGTGAGGTTGATGACCGATACGAATAACTTTTGTTTGTGAGTGGAAATCTTGGAGTTGAGATGTGTTAAGCGAGTGTGGTAAAATGTAGCTGCCGAGCATTAAACTCAAGCATAAGCCTAGAAGAAATAATACTAGAAAGGTCAATTTCCAATGCTGTTTGATTTTAGTTAAAACAGATAGGAATGAGGAGCGAAGCCGCGAAAAATCCATTTTTTTGTTGATTGGTAATTGTCATGCTTTAATTTAGACAGGAATTACACATTTATTATGTAATATTGCTCAAAAATTTTCCAGCTTGAGGGTCAGGAAATAGGATGGGCGAACTTAAGGGAGTTAATCAATTATTACACCTCAACTGCTTACTGCGTCAATACCTTTCCCGACAAGGCATACAAGATTTTCCCAATAAATTTTCAGCCATTTTACTAACTCCCTAATCTTCCCGGCAACAATCTTGCTTAAATTTTTATAGTAGTAGTAATCTTAACGGACAGCGCTTGTTACTATAAATGATTCAATACCTAAAATCAGTTCTTACTGCCTCAGCCATTGTCTTCGTAAGTTCCGCTCTAGCAAGCAGTCCCGCTATCGGCCAAACTGCTACATTTTTCTGCGGTACTTCCAGTGGCAATCCAGCTACAATTGCTACCCAAGAAGGTAAGAATATTCCTGTTATCTTGTGGGTAGCTGATAACTATTTCTCGGAATCAGGAGAGGATGCTATCACCAGATGTACGCGAGTGTCAGGAATTTTAAATACTTACCGTCAGCAAGGAAACTGGAATAATATTATTACAGCCACTAAATCTCAAAATGGACAGTCGCTTATTTGTGCAGCTAATTCTCAAGATGGTTCCTGTAGATTATTGTATCAAGTTCCCAAAGGTCTAACTCCCGAACAAGCCAGACAAGAACTGATTAAAAGAGTTAATAATCCTAGTTTAAATACACCACCTATCCAGGTAAATTGATTGATTATAGCTAGGGGCTAGGGGCTAGGGACTAGGGACTAGGGACTAGGGAAGAAGGGAATAGAATAAGTGGGTTTCAGTAATTTAGAATGTCCTAACCGCCTTGGCGGTTGCTATAATTGTATCAAACCAATAAAAAAGTCCGCATAGGCGGACTTCGTTTATGTAGTAGCGATTTTAATCGCCCGATTTCTCACGTAACGCCGCCTTCTTGGCAGTTCAATTACTTTCAATCGCCGGAGCTCTCAAAGAAACAAATTTCTCACTCTTAGCTTTCGCCACCAAAGAAGGCACGGAATCTCGCAACCTCGCTGTCAACTGTACAGTAGTTGCGTCATAAACCTGAGTCAAAATCTTCGGATACAAACCAATCCCAATAATGGGAACCAACAGACAGGCAATAATAAACACCTCTCGCGGTTCCGCATCCACTAGAGCTTCGTGTTCCACCAACTCCTTATTCTCAGGCCCATACAAAATTTCGCGCAGCATAGATAGCAGATAAATCGGAGTCAAAATTACCCCAACCGCTGCTAAACAGACCACAATTACTTTAAACGTAGGATTGTAAGCATCACTTGTGGCAAAGCCTACAAACACCATTAATTCTGCTACAAAACCGCTCATTCCCGGCAAGGCTAAAGAGGCCATTGAGCAAGCAGTCCACATCGCAAAAACTTTCTTCATTTTCTTACCCACACCGCCCATTTCATCGAGCATCAGCGTGTGAGTGCGGTCGTAAGTACAACCCACTAAAAAGAACAAACTTGCCCCAATTAAACCGTGCGAAACCATTTGCAGCACCGCACCACTCATGCCCAACTCTGTAAACGAACCTAGACCAATCAATACAAACCCCATGTGGGAAATTGAAGAATAGGCAATCTTGCGTTTTAAGTTACGTTGAGCAAAGGAAGTAAGCGCTGCATAAATGATATTCACCACACCTAAAATTACCAACATCGGCGCAAACACAGCGTGAGCATCTGGCAGCATTCCGGCATTCATCCGAAACAAAGCATAGCCGCCCATTTTCAGCAGAATACCTGCTAGCAACATATGTGCTGGTGCTGTTGCTTCTCCGTGAGCATCAGGGAGCCAAGTATGGAGGGGGAAAATCGGTAACTTTACGCCATAAGCTATGAGGAAACCCCCGTATAACCATAACTGCAAAGTTAAACCGATATCCTTATTTGCAATTGCCCGCATATCAAAGGTGACGGTATCGCCATAAAAGGCCATCGCCAATGCGGCAAGCAAAATAAACAGGGAGCCACCTGCCGTGTAGAGGATAAACTTAGTCGCCGCATAAAGCCGCTTCTTGCCGCCCCAAATTGATAAAATTAGGTAAACTGGTACTAATTCCAGTTCCCAAACTAAGAAAAACAACAGCATATCCTGCACGGCAAAAACTGCAATTTGTCCGCCGTACATTGCCAACATCAAGAAGTAGAAAAGCTTCGGCTTAAAAGTGACCGGCCAAGCAGCTAAAATTGCTAAAGTAGTAATAAAACCAGTTAGCAAAATCAGGGGCATTGACAAGCCATCAGCACCCACAGACCACCTTAAGTCAATTTGCGGAACCCAAGAGTAACTTTCCACCAATTGCAGTCCTGGGTTATTAATGTCATACCCAGTGTAGAAAGCACAGACAATCAGAGCAAAATCAATCAGTCCTACAATCAGAGCATACCACCGTACAGTCTTGCCGTCCTTATCTGGAATGATAGGAATGAACAGCGATGCGAAGATAGGAAACAGGATTACGGTTGTTAGCCAGGGAAAATTAGCTGTATCCATTGTGTTCAGAAGGGGCTAGGGGCTAGGGGCTAGGGGTTAGGGAAGAAGAGAAGAGGGAAGAGGATTTTCCCCTAATTATCCAGTTAACGGTTAACTGTTAACCGTTAACGGTTAACAGTTAACTCATCCCAGAAACAACCACAAAACCCAAAACTGCGACAAACACAATCAGGGCATAAAATTGAGCGCGACCGTTCTCAAAATACTTCAAAGCTTCGCCACTAATTAGCGTCACTAAACCAGTCAAATTGACTAGACCATCGACTACTTTAAAATCGACTTCCATGACTTGCCGAGCTAAACGGCGGCTGCCTTTAACAAATAGGGCATCATTGATATCATCCAAGTACCACTTATTGAGGGAGAACTCGTAAAGTGGCTTGATTTTTTGGGCGATCGCACTGGGATCGATCTTCCGGCTCAAATACATCAGAGAAGCCAAAGTAATGCCGATTAAAGCAATACCTACAGAACTTCCCCCCATAATCAAGAATTCCGTCAAATCGAACTCATGGGCTGTTTCTAGCACTTCTCCGGGAGCATGAACAAACTCCTCAAAGTAATTGGCAAACGGCGTACCCACAAAACCAATCAGCATTGAAGGTATTGCCAATACCATCAAAGGCCCCGCCATAGTTAGCGGTGACTCATGAGGAGAATGGCTGTGTCCGTGTTCGTCGTGAGAATGCTCGTCCTTGGTATGATCCAATTCCTTGACGTGCATGGCACCGGGGCCGAAAGCCATAGCAGGCATCATTGGTTGCAGAAGTTGCTGCTTAATTGCCTGATTATTGCCTCGGAATTCGCCCTCAAAGGTGCTGAAATACATCCGAAACATATAAAAAGCCGTCATGCCGGCCGTAATCCAACCCACAATCCAGAGAGCGGGATTAGCTTCAAAAGCCTTGCTGAGAATCTCATCTTTCGACCAGAAACCGGCAAAAGGCGGAATTCCACAGATGGCTAAATTGCCAATGAAGAAGCATCCAGCCGTAATTGGCATATACTTCCGCAATCCACCCATCATCCTCATATCTTGAGCGAGAACAGGGTTATGGCCGACCACTGCTTCCATGCCGTGAATCACTGAGCCAGAGCACAGGAACAGCATCGCCTTAAAATAAGCGTGGGTCATCAAGTGGAACAGGCCAGCGCTATAAGCGCCAACGCCCATCGCCATCACCATGTAGCCTAATTGGGAAATGGTAGAGTAGGCCAAGCCTTTTTTGATGTCGTTTTGGGTGATAGCGATCGTCGCACCCAGAAACGCCGTGAAGCAACCCGTGTAGGCGATGAGAGTCATCACCGAGGGTACAGCTTCAAATACTGGATACATCCGAGCAATGAGGAAAACGCCGGCTGCTACCATCGTTGCGGCGTGGATCAGAGCAGAGATCGGCGTTGGGCCTTCCATTGCATCTGGAAGCCAAACGTGCAGGGGGAATTGAGCCGACTTTGCGGCGGGGCCTAAAAATACGAGGATGCCGAAGATAGTAGCGAGAGCAACGCTCAAGGTACCGGATTCGATCAGACTGTGGAGGCGATCGCCCATTACCTCAAAATCAAAACTACCAGTTGCCCAGTAAAGTCCTAGTATGCCCAAAAGTAGACCGAAGTCACCGACGCGGTTAACCACAAAAGCTTTTTGGCAAGCATCCGCCGCTGCTTTGCGATCGTACCAAAAACCCACCAGCAGGTACGAACACATACCCACCAGTTCCCAAAAAATATAAATCTGAACTATGTTCGGGCTGACTACCAGACCCAACATCGACGAGCTAAATATGCTCAGGTAAGCGTAAAAGCGCACGTAACCGTCATCGTGAGCCATATAGCCGTCGGTGTAGATCATCACCAACAAGGCAACTGTCGTCACGATCGCCAGCATCACCGCCGTCAAATGGTCGATGGTGTAGCCCATAGTCAGTTTGAAGTCACCAGCCGCAGCCCACTCAATGACGCGGGTATAGGGCGCATGACCATTAATTTGACTCCAAAGCAATGCAAAAGAGAGCACCATCGCCACTCCCAACAGGGAGATGATAAACACAGCATTGATTTGTCTGAGTTTATTGGTGGCTCCATTAAAGGAAATCAGCCCTAAGCCGACTAGCATTGCGCCTGCCAGTGGCAGGACTGGAATCAGCCACGCATACTGATAAAGCTGTTCCATGACTGATACTTACTTTCTACTTTGTAATGAGGTTGCCGTAACTGTAAACAATTGTGACACACGACAGCCAGAGCTGAGCATAAATACTTCCTTAAACTGTGACCTATGCAACTAACAAGACGAAGGAAGAAGGAAGAAAGAAGAACGATTTTGTTATAGGAGTATCGAGTTATAGGGTGTGTCAGACCTAGATTCGAGCGAAAAGTGAGGAGTTCTGCTACTGACGCACTCTACTAATTGTGCCAGTTGCGTAAGTCCTGTAGCAATTACCAAGGCAATCAAGACAGATAAGTAACGCCGCCCTCGCTGGCAATGACATACCGCAAGCGAGGGCGGTGTTAAGAAAAAATAGAAACAGCGCGTTAGCCTTGACCTAACCTGCCGTCGGCCTAGCTTGTCATCGCGATCGCCTTAAACCTATGCCCCGCGAACCGCTGACTGTGGTTGCAGGATTTGACTTTGAGGACTGGGTTGATAACTCTGCATGAAAGCATCGAGAGTCCGCCGCAAATCCTCTCGCCCTTGGAATTGTTCAAAACGAAACAGCACTTTACCTCTGTCAAATAGGATCAGTGTGGGTAAAGTGCTGAGTTTATAAGTGCTTGCCAATTTCAAACTAGAGTCAGCATTAATTCCGACTAGCTTCACCTGGCCAGCCCAGTCAGCTTCAAATTGCTTCAGTAGGGGGTCAATCAGGCGACAAACTCCGCACCAGGGAGCCCAAAAATGGACTAGCACGGGAGTGTTTGATTCAAAAACTTCTTGTGTAAATGTCCGCTCGCTAACCGACAACAGCATGATCCCTCGTAATTTATTAACTTTTAATATTCTGGGATCATGCTACCAGGCTAAGCTACCTGTCGCACCAATTAATAAAGGATGAATTTTCCACAAAATTAAGGTGAAAATAGCTACCCCCAAGTAAGCAGGGCGCAAAAACTCCCAAATGTCAAGGGTTTGACGATTTTGAAGTATAGCCAAAAACGGAATTACTGAAGTGCGAGATGTTAAGGCTTCAAAAGATTCGCCATAACGGGCCCGCATCCGCCTGTCGCCATGCCACACTGCAAACAGATGGTGCAGCACTAACCCGATAGAGGTAAGGAGGGTGAAGCTAGTGCCAATCCAGAGCGTGTGGGCGATACACCAAATCACCTGACCCACCATTTGGGGATGTCTGGTAATACGAATAATGCCAGTTTCATAGAGGTGGACTTGGGGCTTTTGGATCGCTGCAATTTCTAGTAGGTTGAAAGTAGCGGGGTAAAGGAATAAGAACGAAATCGCCGAAAGCGTCCAAACTAAAGGTTTAACTGCGGGTACACCTTGTAACTGCCAGAGTTGCAAACCGTCGTAGCGATGGTTGAAGAAGTAAATAATCAGCACTGTCGCTAGAGGGATGCTAACTAAGGCAAATAAAACCCGGTAGAGTCTGGGGCCGATGAGTTTTTCTCCTTTGGGGCGCAAAGCAGCTAAGCCACTGTGGGCGATCGCAAAACCCAGTAACAGCCCCAGCATTATCAAATGGCTGGGAGTTAGCCAGTCGTGTGTCATTGTTGTCACTATTAAAGAAACTTATTGATTCTTGGCTCTCGTTGTGTCAGAAAGTATCTAAAAGAGCGGTTGTGGGGAATGGGGTATGCAGTATGGCGGTTGGATCGTCAGAATGCTCTGAAATTTCCAGTGTACGGGTATTCGCTACCCGTAGGCTGACCCAACAGACGTTCTGCTCAATTCCCCATCGACAGTTTCCCATTTCTCCGGCCAAATCCTCGCACGTTTCAGGTTAAGCAATATGTCTGACCTTCCTTTCACTTTAGATCAGTTACGAATTCTCAAAGCGATCGCCTCTGAAGGAAGCTTCAAGCGGGCCGCTGACAGTCTCTATGTGTCCCAGCCAGCAGTCAGTTTGCAGGTGCAGAACTTAGAGCGACAATTAGATGTCCCTCTATTTGACAGAGGTGGGCGACGAGCCCAACTTACGGAAGCGGGTCATCTCTTGCTCAGTTATGGCGAGAAAGTTTTATCGCTTTGTCAGGAAACTTGCCGAGCTATTGAGGATCTGCAAAATCTCCAAGGCGGTACTCTGATCGTGGGTGCATCTCAAACTACTGGGACTTATCTCCTCCCCCACATGATCGGGATGTTTCGCGAACAGTATCCGAATGTTGCGGTGCAATTGATCGTTCATTCCACTCGCCGCACTGCTTGGAGTGTCGCTAATGGGCAAATTGACCTCGCGATTGTTGGTGGTGAAATTCCTTCGGAACTCCAAGATTCTTTACAAATCATTCCTTACGCTGAAGATGAGCTAGCTCTGATTCTGCCCATCTCTCATCCTCTAGCAAAAACTGAAGCGATACCAAAAGAAGACCTTTATAAATTGCAGTTTATTTCCCTAGATTCTCAATCCACAATTCGCAAAGTTATTGACCAAGTGCTGACTCGTAGTGGCATTGATACTCGCCGTTTAAAAATTGAAATGGAACTCAATTCAATTGAAGCGATTAAAAATGCTGTCCAGTCAGGTTTGGGTGCTGCATTTGTTTCCGTTTCAGCTATTGAAAAGGAGTTGCAGATGAAGGTGCTTCATAAAAGCCAAGTGGAGCAAGTTGTAATTACTCGAATTTTGTCTTTGATTTACAATCCTAACCGCTACCGCTCGAAAGCGGCAGAGGCTTTCAGTAATGAAATTTTGCCCCAGTTTGCTTCTGAAGGCTTTACTAAGGAGAGAAAGGAACTTCCGCTCAAGGGATTAGATATAGAGATAATGGCTCCCAATTCGTCTGGAAGTTAATCTAGTCTCAAGTTGCTAATGGTTAATCGTTAGTGGTTAGTGGTTAGTGGGTGATGGCTAATTACTAATTGCTAATAACAAATCAGCAAAATCCGGGTTTGGCGGCACAGAATACCTTCTGTCTGGTGTGTTTAGCGAAGTCAGCAAGCAAGGTATGTTTCCCGATCGCATGGCTAAGTTACTGTCTTGGAACCCAAGACAGCGTTTTGGTTGATTGGAAAAAGGCTTTAGGGAAGACAATATCGTAAAAATAGGCAAGTAGAAATTTATCGACCCGGTGCAGAAGTAGAAGTTTTGGATAATCCTACTCAAGTATCTGGTGAGCCGATGCTTCCTGGTTTTGTATTAAACTTAGGAGCGATTTGGTAGAAGTTGAGCAAGCCAATTCGGTGATGCAAAATCTCCGATCAAAAGTGCAATCAAGCATTATCCGCTAAAGCTTTACAGTCTAAATGTGACAACTAAAGGCAGGAATTAGCACGATCGCCCCTCTTTTCTTATTTTGGGGAGAGTAAAATAAGGAAGGAGTCAGGAAAAATTGCACTTCCCTCTTTTCCCCGTCGGCCCGATCGTTCCCATCTTTGCCCTCCCCCTCATCCTTCCCATCTCTCCCCTACGATAGATCCTCGCGATCTCGATCACACTCCCTCTCTACAGTTAGTCACGTCAGAGCAACCAAACCATCACCTGCTGATTCCAAAAACGTCACAGAACCTACGGCATTGCTATCACTGTGCGATCGGTTGAAATACTTAATACTAATCTCATCCAGGCAGTGAAAAAAGCAGAGGTTACTATGATTATGATTCGCGAAGTCGTTGAACAAGCTCTGAGTACGGGTTATCTAACAGTTGAAGCCGAAAATCTGCTTCGGCAAATGCTAACTACTACTAAATACGATATCGAAGACCTCAATGCTTTTATGAGTTTGCAACTAGCGGCGATGGCTGGCCGCGTTAGACAAGAGTCCCGCGAGGTCAGAGATGCGAGAAATTCCAGCTCATCCTAAGTTCTAGCATTCGGCAGAGATGCCGCTAATTCCAGCTCATCCTAAGTTCTAGCATTTGGCAGAGGGCAACTATGCTGAAGGTACAAGACAATAAAAAGCAATGGTTTCAGCAATTAGTAGCGTCCTAAACGCCAAGATGGTTGTTATAAATCCATACTGGTTGTCTCCTTTTTCCCTCGCTCTTTTTCTCTCCTGCGGGTGGGGAAATGGCGGCGGCCCTCAGATGCCTCGTGTATTGCTAAAGAACCTGCTGTCAAAGCCTTGACTGGAGATCGATCTAGTTGCGATCGCAGTCACTGAGGCTCTAACGGCTAGTCACAGGCTACCTCTCAAAGTATCACAGGCAGGCTAAAGGAGCGTCACTGAGAGTTTCGGGATAAAACCAGATACTTGTTTTAGAAGCAAGAGACAAGAGAAGTAAGGAGCATTTCTATGATGGTGATTCGTGAAGTTGTCCAACAAGCTCTCAGTACGGGATATCTGACGCTGGAAGCTGAAAAGCAAATGCAGCAGATATTTACGACTGCGCGGTACGATTTGGAGGATTTGAATGCTTTTATGAGTTTACAGTTGGCAGCGATGGCGGGTCGCGTGAAGCAGGAGTCTCTGGAATTGACTAGCGTGCGGTAGTTGACCCCGAAGGTTGAATTTTTCGGGGCGCGATCGCACTCTTGCCTGTTTGTTTTCCCTACGCCTTTCCTTGTCTGGTAATTACTCTAGGGATCGTACTCCAACTCAGCGATCGCATTAATACCCAGTCCATCTCCCCTTGTCGCTTGACCGATTTTGTACAATGTTACCGAATATCCCAAAAGTATCGAGATCCCACAACCAAATTTCACCGATCGGCTTCCGAAACTCTTCTATCTAAACTTCACAGTGTAAATGCTCAGCTACGTTAAGATCGTCGTGGCAGTGATTCACTTCAACAAGTACATGAGAAAGAGATGGGATATGGCTGAGTAGATTTTTATAAAATTCTGGTGTTTGAGGATGATGTGTAACTAGCGAAATTGTTGCAGCTAAATGATTTTGACCAATATGCCAAATGTGTAAGTCAGTGACACGATTATCAGCATCTTCTTCAATAGCAGTAACAATATCTAACTTAACTCGCTTATCGATCGCTCCATCCACCAAAATTAAACCAGTGTCACGAATCAAACCATAAGACCATTTCGCAATTACTCCTGCACCGACTAACCCCATTACTGCGTCCATCCAAACCCAACCCAAAAGCTTGCCAGAAAATAAGGCAACAATTGCAAAAACAGAAGTTAGTGCATCTGCCAAAACATGAAGGTAAGCAGCACGAAGATTGTGATCGCGATGATCGCGTTCATCAAGATCGTGGCGATCGTGATGATGATCTTGATGATGGTCTTGATGATGACGATCGTGATGATGATCGTGATGATCGTGATGGTCTTGTAATAACCAAGCACTCGCTAGATTGACTGTTAATCCGATAATGGCAACACCGATTGCCTCATTAAACTGAATTGCTTGAGGTTGAAAAAGTCTTGCTCCTGACTCAAGTGCCATAATCAAAGCAATTACTGCAAGTGCAATAGCACTTGCAAAGCCTCCAAGGACGCTGACCTTACCTGTTCCAAATGTATATTTAGGGTCAGTCGCATGACTCCGAGCATACTGGTATGCAAAGACTGCAATCCCAAATGCTGCAACATGGGTTGCCATGTGCCAACCATCAGCCAGCAAAGCCATTGAACCAAAGATCGTTCCCGCAACAATCTCAGCAACCATCGTAACTGCTGTGAGCAACATTACTATCTTGGTATTTTTCTCTGCCCGATCTTGGTTAACAGAAAAGTCGTGAGAATGTTGCCATTGTTCAAGATTATGGATGTGCATAAATTTTTGAAAAAATTGGGCTTGATAAAACTGGATCTAGCTTACCAAATATTGACTACCGCTCTGGTCGAACTCTTCTAAAAATTATTATTAATAATAGCACAAGCGTGGTATAATTTTATTTCCCCTTATGCACATCTTGTCTTCGATCTGGGGTGAGGCGATCGCTGAGGTTGACAACAAGCCTGCCATCATCTCCAGCAAGTAAGTAGAAGGAAGAAGGATTTAGTTATCTAGGAGAGAAGGAAGAATGTTTATACAGTCAGCTTTTTAGCCATACCGATCTTATGTTTAATTAGGTGGATTTACTTACAAAAATAGAACCCATCCAAGCGTAGGCTAACGCGATCGCCACCCCAATCCAAGAGAGCGATCGTTGAAATTATTTTTCGCTGTGCGTAGGTACTGCTCCAATCTCCCTTCTATACTTCGTAATCTCTTAATCAGGCAATGCAAACCCTGTTCTAGGATCGCTGATATACAAACCGAGAACTAACGATTCTATCACTGTATCCCAGACAGGAATCATCCGCTCCGCATCATCAACCCAATAGTCAAAAGTAATTAAACACTGAACGCCAGAACCTAGCCCAATACAGATTCGAGAATAAGCTTCCCGATGCTCTTGAGGATCGATAAATTTAATTTGAGTCCAAATAATCCGAGCAGTTTGACGCTTAATTTGGATAATTTCTCCTTGCTCGATCGGATTCCGCTCATCATCTTTAATCACCTTCTTGAATAGGGGAAGCAAGGGAAACTCAGGCCAGTTAGCAGGGGGCAATAAATTAAAAGAAGCCTCTAATCGAGCATCATCATTGGGGGGCTTTCGATCTAGAAACCGGAATGACTTCTCATCTGGCTCAAAATACCAATCTTCTGGAACATCGAATCGCAATGCCCCTCGCCCCGCCACAAAAATCCGAGTTCCTGGCTGTGATTTCCAGTTGTGATCTTCTTTGAGCTCAAGTGTTTCTTTCAGCCAATTGTATTTCTTGCGCTTAGACATGGCCGCTCTATTATTGACTTCTCTCTTATTGTGCCTTAGATTGGTTTAAGTGGATGTGTTTTTTTTCTCGAACTACTTAATCAACTTTCATCGGCCCCAAATACTTTGTTAAATAAGGCGAAAACACTTCATAAATTAGCGTCAGTGGCTTACCATAATGCCAAAATAAATAATGTCTGCCCCAAAACGGGCCCGACTCTCCAAAAGCCGACTCCAAAGCCGCCGAATCACCATAATAAATCCCTTGCACATCCCGATATAATTCCGTCCGCAACCGCGCCAAACTTGCCCAAATTGGCAGCGATTTATTTTGCAAATATTCATCAACATGACTCGCTTCCCACCAAGAAGTCGCATAAGCTAAACGCTGTCCCGAAGCCGTCCGCAGCCACACTTGCCTACGCAGACGCGGCCCTGGAACTGCTTCAATTTGCACAGGCGCACCATCCGTATCGGTACCAACTAGCGACATATCAATCACATCCACTTCCGTTGGTTCCCCAGTCATAAGTTGCAGGTGGCGCGTAGGGGAACCGTCGCCGAGCAGCAATATCTGCCATGTCGGTGCTAACTGGGTATGTGGCAAACCCTTCTGCACAATGTCCTCACCGCCTTGCCATGAGGTATTGAGAGCATACCAGGGTGCAGGTACAATAAGGCTGTTTGTAGGTTGGAATATAGCAGTCAAGGGTTGTTACAAAACTTAACACCACCTCTATGATATCGCTATTTGGCGATTGAAGGAATTACAGAAGATAAATTACATCCCTCTTTGTCCCTCTGGGAAAATTAAAATCTGTTTATTGATGTGAAGTTACTGTAACACCAGCGCATTTCAGCCTGGAATTGCCGATGGATTCTCTCAATACTGTAAGGAATAACAGAATCAATCGGGGAGAGGATTTACAAAATATTCTCTGCCGAGAGTAATAAATGAGGGATCAAAATTGAGGGTTGTCAGCAGTTGCCAAAATACCTAGATTGACCGAGAAATAAAAGTTAATTCAAGGGTGGGCAGTAGATTTAAAATAGATGTTAATATATAAAAATCAAGTCAGGCGAACCCGATAACTATCGAACTAAATGACCAGTATCACTTACTGCAAAGCACTTCCTACGCCGATAGATGAGTTGAACGCGATCGGTAAAACTCAGCTAGAAATGTTTTTTAGCGCTTACACACCAATATTTCACAAAGCAGTATGTGAAACTGTCAACTTGATGATGTCAGGAGAAGAGTTTAACAAGTCAGACTGGAACACACACCTCCAAAAAACTTACGGTATTAGTAAACGTCATGCCAATGGTGTAATCTCCAAGGCGAAGGGTGCTGTTGATAGCGCCAAGGAGTGCCGGATTTCGCATATAAAAACATTAGAAGGTCAAGCTAAGTCTTGCGAGAAATGGCTGAAAAAAGCTGAGAAAAAGCTGAAAAACGGGAGGAAGTTTTACGCTAAAAAGAACTGGCAAAACAGTAAAACTGGTTGTGTGTTTCCCTTGTCTAGTTCCCTAAAGTATAGACAAACTAACTGGCAAAACTTACGCTTTCAAATCCACAAGAAAAAACGCAAGCTGACCCGGTATCGGCAAATATTATCCGTCTTAAAGTCAATACCTGTAAGGGTTCATGTCCCCAATAATCAAGCCTTTATCGTTGGTTCTCAGGATGAATCTTACGGTAATCAGGTGTGTCAATGGGATGGTGATAATTTAAGATTTAGAGTGCCAGCTTGTTTAGAATCCAAATTTGGTAAATATGTAGAGGCTAAAATTGGCGATTTCCCTCGCAACATTAACCGATTACCAGCTACAGGTGCTAAAACTTGGCACTTCTACCACAAAGATGATAAATGGTGTGTTGCTGTTAGTTTCACCCCATCAGAAGTTAAGCAAGTATCGCGTTCTGTAGATTATGGTTGTATTGGTATCGACATAAATCCTGGCTCAATTGGTTGGGCTTATATTGATACTGAAGGTAATCTAAAATCACACGGTAAAATTCCATTTCAGAGTGGATTACCCAACGGTAAACAACAAGCAATAATTGTTAAAGTTTGTCTGGAATTGGCGGCATTGGCTACTAAATACCAATGCCCAATAGTCGGTGAAGAATTAGATTTTTCAACTAAGAAAGAGCAACTTAGAGAACGTGGCAAGAAATATGCTCGGATGCTATCAGGTTGGGCTTATTCTGAGTTTTTTAAGTTGTTAAATTCGATTATTTCTAATAGGGGTATTGAATTAATAACGGTCAATCCTGCTTATTCTAGTATTATTGGTTTAGTCAAATATTTAAGGATGTATGGCTTGGCTAGTGATGAAGCGGCGGCTACCGTGATTGCCCGTAGGGGAATGAGATTGTCGGAAAAAATACCAGGCTCCTTAACCGCCTTTGTTGAGGTGAACTCAAGAAAGCACGTTTGGAGCCTGTGGAATCAACTGAATAAAAAAATCAAGCTTTCTGGCGTATTGACTAATAGACATAGTTACTATGCTATCTCTAACTGGGATTTCCTGGTCAACCTCGACATTGAGGAAGCGTAAGCGCTAGGAAAGATTGCTTAAGAAACTTACACCGGTGAGTCTTGCTAGGTTTACCTAGCTTTTTAAAAGCGGCAAACAGTTTCAGGAACATTGCTCCTACAGCTCAAACGTCTATAATTGGCAAGCTTAAATAGTCAGGACAAGAGTATGGCACTAGGTTATAAAGATTTGCTTCGACAAGTTGATTCTCTATCGGAAAGTTTTCCGACTTTAGGTAGCCGTTTATCTCAGGCTGCTAAAGAACTGCAAAGTTCTGGCATTCCACCCTCCGATAGCTTGGTAGAAGAACTTACCGCCTACGGTAAGAACTTTGCGATCGCCCGCAATCAAGCCCTGGAACTGGGAAAATCCTTGGGATCGCCCAGTAATCCCGTTTCCCTCCAAGATATCCGAGATGTAGTACAGGCAGTGGCAACGGCACAAAGCAATGCCGAAACCCGCCAAAAAGCTTTAGATATACTAGATCGCGTTTTAGCAATCGTTCACCGAGAACAGAACAATTTTCCGCCTTTGGAACCAGTACGGGATAAAGCTAGCGAACTTTACCGTACTATCAACAATCCAAAAGCCACTCAACTACATCCAGACGCGATCGCCTTAGTTGAAGAAAAACACCCATTCTCAGCTTTGCTAACTCTAGTCGAACAGGGAGAAAATTTAGATGATAGTCGGTGGGTAAGCCTTGAGGAGATAGTAAGTGCGTCCTTTGGCAAACAGTTAGTTGTAGCCATATCTAGAGGTAAATTAACACTCACCGCGATCGCAGCCACTCCTAATTTACCCGTTGCTTCTCAGTCAGTTGAACCAGAACGCTCCCTTAGCTTACCTCTGACTCTACCGCAAGTTACAGCCGAAGCCTTGCCAGAAGTAATCATCATCCCTTCAACTGTAGCAGTCGCGAACAAACCCATTACTGTTGACCCAGACATCACAATTTTGGAATCCCCCGCCTCTGGTACTCCCATACATGAAGTGATCGTCGTTCCCAGCGTTAACGTAAATCAACCCCTCCAGAATGTGCAGGGACAGCACATCGTATTTGGACAAACCCCCAGTAGTGAAGGATCGCAACCTCCCGCCACCGTTGGATTAAAAGTACTCGCTCACATTCAATCCGTAGGCGATCGCACTTTTGCGGCTCAAGAATATGCTGGCAGTCGCGGTAAAGGTCTGCGCTTAGAAGGATTTCAGATTAATATAGATCCGGCAATTCCTGGCTTGAGTATCCAGTATATGGCTCACGTCGAAGGCGTTGGCGATACACCTTGGGTTAATGAAGGAGAATTAGCCGGTTTCCGAGGTAAATCTAAGCGCATTGAAGGATTTGCGATCAGACTCGCTGGGCCACAAGCGGGTAACTATGAAGTCTTTTACACCGCCCACATTCAAAATATTGGTGATACAGAAGTCACCTCTAATGGTAAATATTGCGGTACTCGCGGCAAATCTCTGCGGATTGAAGGGATTAAAGTTTGGGTGGAACCCTCTAAGACTGCTGTAGCTGTAAAACCTCAACCTCCCGCCACCGTTGGACTGAAAGTGCTCGCTCACATTCAATCCGTAGGCGATCGCACTTTTAAAGCTCAAGAAGATGCTGGCAGTCGTGGTAAAGGTCTGCGCTTAGAAGGGTTTCAGATTAATATAGATCCAGCAATTCCTGGCTTGAGTATCCAGTACATGGCTCACGTTGAAGGAGTTGGCGATACAGCTTGGATCAATGAAGGAGATTTAGCCGGTTTCCGAGGTAAATCTAAGCGCATTGAAGGATTTGCGATCCGTTTAGCTGGGCCGGAAGCTTCTAAATACGATGTATTTTACACTGCTCACATTCAAAATATCGGCGATACTCCTCCCGTTGCTAATGGTCAATATTGTGGAACTCGTGGTAAATCTCTCCGAGTTGAATCAATGAAAGTGTGGGTACTAGCTAAAAATTAAGAGTTACAGCGGTTTTCAAATGTATAGGTACTCTGAAGAAATCTAAGCCCCCGCCCCTTCCCTATCAGGGAAGAGGAGTAAGAAGGGGAGTAAGCCTCTCTCCTTTTAGGAGAGAGGTTTCGAGAGAGGTCAAAACTGTATCTCACAGAGTTGAAAACCGCTAGCTCCCTAAACTCGTTATCAATATCAAATTCTTAGTTAGCCTGCTTTTGCCATTACAGACGAGTTTTGGATTAATGGTCTTGCTGATAAGTACAGTAAAATACCATTACAAGAGTATTAAGAAACTGTCAAAAAAGCTAGTGTACTATGTAATGTGAGTGTGACACTCTAACAACTTACACTACCGATCTTGTGTAATTGAGCGACTGCATCTAAGCTGTAGTAACCTCCGCATATCAATTTTAATTGGGTAGTTAACTATGAAATTTCCAAAGTTTGCGTCGGTATGTAGCACATTACTTTTAGGAGTAACTGCAACGCTTTTCGCGACCAACAGTGCGATCGCAGCAGAAAAAATCGTACTCAAGTACGGCCCTATTGCTCAGTCAGTCAACATCAGCGATCTAGAAAATTTTGTCAAAACGGGCGCAAAAACTCCCACCTTGGCTACCATATTGCGAATCTCCAAACAAGATGCTGATACAGTGCGGGGATTGATGTCTCTCGAAATTGGAGTCAACATCGTCACTTTAGACCGCGTACTCAACAGCAAAGTTGGGGAAAATGCACTGATCGAAATTGGCAAGAGTCTTCGGACTCGTTCCCGTTACGAAAGTCATAAAGCCTTAAGAGGTGCTGTGATTCTTTCGGCGGCGGACAATAACAAGTTATCTTTACTTGAAGTGCTGCAAAAATATCCCACTTCTGAGATCGATGTGGAAGTTGGAAATATTGGCAATACTGTGGAAAAACTCAAGGGTTTATCAGGAAATCTGCAAAACTTGCTCAACTCTAAGTAATTTGCCATTAGTCAGAGAGGGAACCCTGAGCATCTGGCTTGACATTTTGCCCAGAAACCTCTATGGACTCAATGTACTGGCTATCCATCAAAAATGTTCCCTTAGAAAAGCGAACTCCCCAATAATTCCCTGGACGGCGATCTGCGATCGTTCCCTCTTCACCAAGGCGAATTACGTGGGGAGGTCGTAGCATCGGCATAGGTTCAGCAGTTTTGACGTAGGGAGGTAAGACTGCAACTCTGACTTTCTCGCCAATAGTAAATTGTTTTTCCATTATTCTATTTGTTTTCTATCTCTAGTATCGATTTAAGATAAGCTGGCAAAGCCAGTTTTTTTATTGATTAGGACTTACGCTCATGGCTCCAGAAACCGGGTTTTTGAGAGCATCTGTGGGTCACGCAGGAGGCAGAAGGCAGGAGGTAGAAGGCAGGAGGCAGGAGGTAGAAGGTAGAACGAAGTATTTTCGTAAAAAAACCCGGTTTCTTTGGTTGGGTGCCAAAGTCCTGATTGATTTTATTTTATAGCAACGGTTAAGACGATTAGGACATTCTGAGTTGCTAAAACCCTAACTTTTCTTATATCTTCGACCTCTTCCCTTCTTTCCCTAGTCCCTAGTCCCTAGCCCCTAGCCCCTTCTTTCCCTAGTCCCTATCTTCCCTTTATGTAACACTGAAAGTATAGATAAAAACACGGGCAATAAAGACTGTAGGGGGTAAAGATCGTGGCTACAAGCCGTCGTGTTGAGCGCGTGAGTTCGCTGATTAAACGTGAAGTCAGCTTGCTGTTGCTCAACGGTATCAAAGATGACCGCGTAGGTGCGGGGATTGTCAGTGTTACTGACGTGGATGTTTCTGGCGACCTTCAGCACGCCAAAATCTTTGTCAGTATCTACGGTACTGATGAAGCCAAAGCAGAGACGATGGCCGGCTTGAAATCGGCTACTGGCTATGTGCGTAGCGAGTTGGGTCATCGGGTGGGTCTGCGGCGCACGCCAGAGGTGGTGTTTTTAGAAGACCATTCTCTAGAACGGGGCGATAAGATGCTGTTGTTGCTCAATAAGCTCTCGCAAGAGCGGAAACCTGACATTCTTGATGAGGAAGAGTCTGCGCCCGATGATGACATTGACGCAGAGGAAATCGATTAGTTTTTTGTTTGCGGGCAAGCGTGATAATTGGTAAAGGCTAATGGTTAGTGGGTTATTGCCTAAATAGCCATTAGCTATTCCTATTTTTTTGCTGTCCATGATTGAAAATCTATCTTTAGCAGAACTCGTAGCTCAAATGGTGGTGGTACGAGCCTCTGGCTACCTTTTTGACCACCAAATTCGATATCCTGAGTGGGAGCCGCCGGCTAGTAAACTTCGCTATTGGCTGGAAAACCTCGGTGTTGGTGGGGTGATTTTGGTGGGGGGAAGTGCGGCGGAGTTGGCTGTGCGATCGCAATTACTCCAATCTTGGGCAAAAATCCCTCTGCTGTTGGCGGCTGATATTGAAGAAGGTGTGGGCCAAAGGTTTGCAGGTGCTACTTGGTTCCCGCCGCCGATGGCGATTGGCGCTGTTGCTCAGAAAGATGGCAATCAGGCTGAGCGCTATGCTGAAGAAATGGGAGCGATTACGGCAACTGAAGCGATCGCGATCGGTTTGAATTGGGTACTAGCGCCGGTGGTGGATGTGAATAATAATCCTGATAATCCAGTGATTAATGTCCGCGCTTTTGCTGAAACTCCTGATTTGGTAAGCCGTCTGGCAACTGCTTTTATTCATGGGGCCCAGAAATATCCAGTTTTAACTACAGCTAAGCATTTTCCTGGTCATGGGGATACGGCGGTTGATTCTCATTTAGAATTGCCGACGCTACCTCATTCTGCTACGAGATTGGCTGAGGTTGAATTGCCTCCTTTTATTGAGGCTATTGCTGCTGGGGTGGATGCGGTGATGAGTGCTCACCTAATTATTTCGGTTTGGGATGCAGAATGGCCTGCAACTCTATCGCCCAAAATTTTGACGGGTAAGTTGCGCCAAGAGTTAGGCTTTGAGGGGTTGATTGTGACGGATGCTTTGGTGATGGGTGCGATCGCGAATCAATACGGTTCTGAGGAAGCGGCGATTTTAGCAGTCGCAGCGGGTGCTGATATTTTGTTGATGCCGCAAGACCCAGAGGCTACTATTAAAGCAGTGTGTGATGCTGTCGCTCAGGGCCGGATTGAGCGATCGCGCATTGAAGATTCTGTACAACGGATTTGGCAAGCGAAGGCTAAAGTCGGCTTGTCGATCGAGTATACCGGAGAGCGAGTAGCTAAATTCTCCCCATCTTCCCCATCCTCCCCATCCTCCCCATCCTCCCCATCTTCCCCATCTTCCCCATCTTCCCCATCTTCCCCATCCTCCCCATCTCCCCTCTCTCTTCTTCCTTCTTCCTTAACCGTAGCAGCCAATATTTTGCGAGATTCTCTAAAAGTTGGTGTTTCTGTGCCTTTGCGGGTAGAAGCGCCCAAAAATGGGGAGAATTTACGCAATTTAGTGATTGTGGATGATGTTTTGGGTTGTGAGTTTTTGGGACATCATACTCCTGCGATCGCAGTCCCCAAACAGCGAGGTTACAAACTGCAAATAATTGACGATCGCACCGAAAGACACAAGGAAGAGCAATTCATAATTTCTAAGAATACTCCGCCTCACTCTCCAGAAGGGGAATTTGTGCCTACATTGCTACAAGTCTTCATTCGCGGTAACTGTTTTCGAGGTAGTGCAGGTTTAACCCAAGCAGCAGGAGACTTGTTTAAAAGTTTGTTAAACACAGGCGAACTCCAAGCAGTCGTTATTTACGGTAGCCCCTATATCCTTGAGCAATTTTTGCCAGCGTTACCGCCTTCAATCCCTTACGTTTTTTCTTACGGGCAAATGCCAGTAGCCCAAGAGATCGCTCTTCAAGCACTGTTTGGTAGTTAGGGGCTAGGGGCTAGGGGCTAGGGGCTAGGGAAAGAAGGGAAAAGGGGGAAAAGAGGGACTACGATGCTCCCCCGCCCCCCCAGGGCTGTTTCATTCTCGGTAGGGGCGGTGCCGATTGGCTGCCCGCCCAGAGGTCTGAAACCCTAATTTGATGGTTGGTGAGGGGGGGTAGGCACGGGGGCACTACCCCTACAAAATCGCGGTTTTTCCGAGAATGAAACCGCCCTGCCACCTCCCCTCCGATTAATTAAAAATTAAAAATTAAAAATTAAATCTTACAGTTTTTAATTATGAAATATTAAGCAAACACAATAGTGACCGCTCATAGTTTTATGAGATTTCTGCAACAAGAATAAGAAATTTGTATCAGACGATACGGACAAAATTTGTGTTCACTCCACTCGATATGCACTATAGTATTACAAGTGCGGTAAATTTCTTAGGCAACCCCACGAGGGCTTATGATTCACACTACAATCCAATACTCCTTAGATGTCATCCAAGATGAAGCACGTCAACTGGTGCACGAGGGTGTCGTCAGCCGTCAACAGCCCATTTATACACTCTGCCAATACATTCCAGCTCGTGAATGGTCTTGCGTAGAGGGCGAATTAGAAAAATGCGACTTTTTACTCAGAGACCGAATTGGCGACCTGATCGGTGCTGAAAACTGGGATAATGACTAAAGCTCTACTCCACTCTAAATAGTCTTCAGAGACTCTCAGCGGAGTGTGGTAGACGCTAACATTGACTTGCAGCGTTCAGTCAGCTAAGTCGAAACAAGACACGAAGTTGCCTGATGCCAAAACACGCCGTGCTAATCTTGATTAGCGCAGCATTTAGCTAATTGTGGAGCAAAACAAGAAAAAATTAAGGTTGGCTCAACCTGAAGTTGCCCCGATTAACTAGAATCTGCTGCCTGCTTTAATAGCAGGAAGCAAATACTTGGTTGATTGCAGTCAAATACGGATAAGTTCTATTGAGCAACCCTAAGACTGTTAAACAATCAAGGGTAAACATTCTTTAGCCCTGAGATTGGTTATCGGCGCGAAGATTTTCCAACTCAGCTCTGAGGGCGGCTACTTGTGCAGTTAATTCTTGAATTTCTGGCCGTGGATCGGAGTCGGGTGCAGGTTCAGTAGGAGTGCTGACGGGAGAATCAGAAGTGACTCCAGTCTGAGCGCTATCCTGGGTGTTTTGTTGAGCCAAAATAGTATCAACAAAATTGCGGGCTTCCCTTTCCGTCATTTCTCCTTGTTGGGCCCACTCCTCGGTGAGTTGGCTGAAATTTTCTGATTTGAGTTTGCTGAGATTCTCATCTCGTTTTTGGGAGTCTTGCAAAGTTTCAATCACAAAGGAAGTTGCGCCCAATGTCACGCGGAATCCTTTTTGCAGCATTTGAGTTAGATGATCGGAATTCATTATCAATATTAATTTTCGCTGGAGAACAGATCCGGTTTGGATGGGGAGGAAAGCATGGCAGGGAAAAGCCACTTTTTACCTGACAACTGAATATATCAGAACAGGGTGCTGTCTGGCGATCGCGTCAGGCGTTCCGTAGCAGCACCCCCATAATAGCCAATGTAGATTTTACCAAAACAGGTATTGTTCTGTTTCGTTTCCCGTTTAAGATTGCCGTTCTCCTTTAAAAATTGGTCAAACGGGTGTAAATCTGAGTGAGGGCGATCGCTAGTTCTATTTAGGTAAGCGATCGCTTTGATTATCGCGTTGATTATCGCGTTGATTGTCGTGTTGATTGTCGCGATCGCCCATTTAGATTATTGTTGAGATTACACAATTAGACTTCTGGGGATTCATTGAACAGATGACAAACGACCCAGCACAAATTCAAGCCATATTTAACCGCATTGCCCCAGTTTACGACCAGTTAAACGATTGGCTCAGCTTAGGGCAGCACCGCATCTGGAAGCAAATGACCGTAAACTGGAGCGATGCTCACCCTGGCGATACTTGCCTAGACTTGTGCTGCGGTAGCGGTGACTTAGCTCTACTTTTAGCAAAGCAGGTCGGTGCTGCGGGTCATGTCTTTGCTCTTGATTTTTCAGCCGAATTATTGGCTCAAGCCAGCCGCCGAGCTCCACCCATCCTTTCCCCTTCGAGCCCCATCACCTGGGTAGAAGGAAACGCCTTAAATTTACCTTTTGCCGACAACCACTTCGACTGCGCCACAATGGGTTATGGCCTCCGCAACGTCACAGATATCCCCCGGAGTTTGCAAGAATTGTACCGCGTCCTTAAACCAGGTGCCAAAGCCGCGATCCTCGACCTCCACCGCCCTAGCAGTCCCCTCATGCGGAGCTTTCAACAGTGGTATTTAGAAACCCTTGTAGTACCAGCGGCGAACCAATTCGGCATGACCCAAGAATATGCTTACATCAATTCCAGCTTAGAAAAATTCCCGACAGGAGTAGAGCAAATAGCTTTATCTCGCCAAACCGGATTTGCTAGCGCCACACACTACCCCATTGCCGGGGCTATGATGGGAGTATTGGTAATTACAAAGTAATTGTAGAGTAGGCATTGCCCACCTTACATTAAATTATTTATAGCAGTTTGCAATTGATAGGTACTGCTTTTAATTATCAATTACCACTTTGTTAACTGTTAGCAATTAGCAATTAGCAATTAACAATTAGCACTTAAACTGTTCTCATGCAAGTGAAAACTGCTTAATCTGCGTTTGTTATTTTAAATTTTAATGGTGATGAACTTGTCTGACCTTTGGCTTCTTATCGCTCCTCCTGTCGTGGGCGGAATTATCGGTTATTTCACTAATGATATAGCCATCAAAATGTTATTTCGTCCCTATCGTCCTATCTACATTAACGGTCGGCAGATGCCCTTTACTCCGGGCTTGATTCCCCGTAACCAAGAGCGTTTAGCTAAGCGAATTGCTGACACGATCATGGGTTCATTGCTAACACCAACAGAATTGGAAAACTTGGCACGTCGCCTGCTACAAACTGAGCGAATGCAAGTAGGAATTCTCTGGTTACTGCAACTGGCAATGGATCAAGTAAAAGCAGATACAGAACTGAAAACTGCTAAAATTCTGGCGAATATTCTCCGGGATTTACTAGGAGAATCGCTACCCAAAATTCTGAATATTTTATCACAACGCGAAGATTTTTTAGAAGTCCAACTCAATCAAATTTTTGACCAAGTTTTACTAGAATTACAGTTAACTGAAGCTCAATCTGCTCAATTGGCAGAGTGGTTATTGCAGGCAGTATTACCCCCAGACGTGCTGCGGCAAGTATTGATTGATTTCCTCACTGACCGCAACATTTCAATTATTGATGAAGGCTTTCGAGAAAAGACTAGCGGCACTTATTGGGTAGTAGCTAATTTATTCGGTTTGCGTAATACTTTAACTCGGCTACGGACTTTTTGTTTAGATGAAAAAGAAGTAACAAATCAAAGATTGGCTGAATTAATTGTTTCTCTCGGATTGCGAGGCAGAATTCAGGAATGGCTGCAAAATCTGTCAATGCAAAATTTACCAGTGGCGACAGTGCGGCAGTTGCGAAAAACGATGCGAGATAGCGTTCGCAGTTACCTACAAGAAAAAGGAGTTGATTTAATTCAAGGATTGAGCAAATCTATAGACTGGGAAAATATGTCAGCCTTAATTCTCGACAGATTACAAAATTCATCAGTGATGAATGCTTCTCTAGAAATAGTCAGCAAAGAATTGGCTTTAGTTTTAGAGCGCTATCTAGAGCGAGATTTAGAGAAAATTGTAGCTCAAGCTATCCCAATTTTAAATATCGATCAGGTAATTATTGACCGAGTTAAGAACACCTCTCCTGAAGAACTTGAACTGGCGATTCAAGGAATTGTTAAAAGTGAGTTACAAGGAATTGTGAATTTAGGGGGAATTTTGGGTGTAATAATTGGTTTTTTACAGAGTTTGGCACTGTTAATTCAACGGTAAATTATGGAAAATATAGCAACCGCTTTCAGCGATTAGGGGCTAGGGGCTAGGGAAAGAAGGGAAAGAAGGGGAAGATTAAATACTTGTCATTGTTCGCTGTGCTCCGCAATCGCAGAGACTAGGCGATTGCGGAGCACAGCGAACAATGACAGCATCGTAAGTAATTTGCCGGACATATATCACCTCCAAGATGGCGGCGTTAGGGATATTTTCGCCTAATTCCTGAATTGTTAACAGTAATCATGGCTTAATTAGATGTTTGACCGCCTGACGATAGTTAGCAAGGATTTGATATTGAGTAAAAATCAAATAGGCTAATGGCAGCCCTGTTAATGCTAATGCAATCACGGCAAATAAATTCACAAAGCCAGCTTGGATTGCAATTCCCATAGTAAAGCCGAAAGCTGCAATTAAACAGGAAATCAGTCCACCTGTTGAATATATTCCTGTCCGAAAACCAGATAAATTTCCTGATAGCGACCTCCCCAACTTATGCCTGATAATATACCCTGTCGCCGCTCCAATTACAAAGCCAAGTACGAACCCAAGAGAAGATTTATAGCCAAATCGATATTGATAAACTACTGTAGTACTCACCGTACTCCCCAGTATAGGGATAGAGCCAAATGCTCCTGCTAATCCACCTATAAACCCAGTTCCAGTTCCTAAAGTTATACCTATCCAAGCCATAAGTCCTATTAAATTTTGCGGCTGCTGTCCTACTATCAAACTTTCTAGGAATCCCACAGCTAAAGCCACGATAAATAACACAGCTAAAGACGGCTTAGGCAATAAATTGGGAGCGAGTTTAGGAGTTTTAACCTTAATATTTATAGAGTGAGTTGGTGATGAGGCGATGGCATTCAATACAATCTGGCGTTCATAAGTTTTATCTGCCAGCAATTGACTGGTATCAACTATAACTTCGCATTTAACGCGGTTGCCTTCAAATTGTTTGGGTTCAAAAGTAATCCAAGGCTTGTAACCACTGCGGCGATTGGGTTCTTTCGGATGATAAGCAACTTCCCAACCCCCTTTTAAGATAGTGTCAGGAATCGAGTTGCTAACTGTAATACTTTGAGCGATAATTTCACCATATTTTATTGGTTTAAATTCCAGTCGCTCGTGACTAATTCTAACTTCTGGTAAACGTTCGATCTCAATTTTATTAAGGGCTTCTAGGGCAGCGGTAGCACTGGGATAGCGTTGGACAGCATAAGCTTCCATCATTTTTTCTAACCATTGAATAAAAGGGAAGCTAATCTGTTTGGAAACTAAATTTTGAAAATTAATCCGACCTTGGGTATCAAATAAGGTTTTAATTTGGCTGGATGGTTTCTGAGACAATAAGCAAGCTAGGGTTGCTCCTATACTATAGAGGTCTGTGGCTTCTGTGAGTTCGTTATTGCGGAGTTGTTCGTGGGGCATGAAACCCACTGTTCCGGCGGTACTATTATCGATAACAGCTTGTTTACCATGAATATTTGGCAAACTAAAGTCAACTAAATAAACTTTGAAATCCTCGTCTATTAAGATATTTTCTGGCTTGATGTTTCCATGAATTACTGGGGGAGTCTGAGTTTGCAGATAGATGAGGATTTCCAATAGATCAATCGTTAGCTGCTTGATTTCTTCCGGGTTCCAAATGCGTGTTTCCCCTAATGATTTTGCTTCTTTATATTCCCATACCAAAGCTAAACCATTGGGAATTTCAAAGGAATTAAGACAGCAGGGTATACCGGGATGAGAGAGTTTTTGAATGGTTTCAATTTCGTTTTGGTATGCTTTGAATCCAGCCCATTCGGAACCTAGTTTTCCAAAGATAAATTGCTTGATAGTGACTGGATTTTGGGTTAAATTATCCTTGGCAAGATAGGTAATTCGACCTGCTTCTGGATGGCGACCTAGTTCTCTAATTGCCTGATAGCGGGAGCGGGGTTTGGCTGTGGGTGGGAGGGTGTTCATGGCTTTTCGCCTCACGGTAGATGGCAATAATTTGAGCGCATTCGCCTAGTGGGGAGTGCGGCTGAGCTCTATCTATTAGGTTGCCCATATAGATGTTATTTATATCTATTTTAATCGATGGCTAAGCTGTCAAACCTTTAAACTTGCTAAATTATAGCAGAAAGAAGAAGGAAGAAGGGAAAAGAAAGAAGTAAATATCAATTATTTTCGATCAATAACAGCGGTAGAGTTGATAGGATACACCCACAGTGTGGTAATGATTAAGGTCAATATTACAGATCCTTTCCACTCCATAACTTTCAGACGACTTGCCAGAAAGTGACAAATGAAGCGGATAGTCTTGTCGCCCTAATCCAGCACCAACAACCCACAAATTGAGCTGTCCTGCTGGCAAGTTTTGCAACCTAGAGAGACTTTGCCATACACTTTGATACCCGCTAATAGGAGGTGCAATATCAAGACTATTTCGCTGCAAAAAAGCGAGGTAGACATCAGGCGTACTAGGGGGAGAGACTTTGCGGAGTTCTAGGGCAAAGCTCAGTCCTAAAGCCACGTCCTGAAAATTATTATATCCTACTGCCACCAAAAGGGGAATAGCTGAATTTATGCTCATATCTTTTACAGCTTTATGAGGGTGGTAAGGTTTTTGAAAGGCAAAATTTGAGGTGACAAATACTGAACTCAGAATGCCAACTAATAAAATAATAAAAAATGAGTAAGTAAATTTACGCTCTTCAAGTTTGATTTTGCGATCGCGAATACAGGTTGCTCCTAAAAGAGCGCATAATGCTGGGAAATAAACGTAATTGTAGCGGGGAGCTAGAGTAATATCTTTGTCAAAGATATAGACGATAACAATAAAAAATATTAATACAACAACAATAAAATCTACTAGCATCTTTGTCGCCATCTTTGTTTGACAACAAGAGCCAATTTGTTTAACATTTAACCAGAGGTTCCACCCCAACCAGCCTACGAATATAATCATTAAAATAGCGGCTGGGACTTGAACCCAGAGAGGTTGCTTTTCTACAGGTAAGGAAATGTAAAAAACCGCCCATCCAGCCAGAGTTTGGTAGAGCGGAGCAATCGGATTAACAAGTTTTAGCCAGTCAGTTTCACCTTGCCTAGAATAGCCAATTAGTGTCATTATTCCAGGTATCAAAAAAGCAAAAGGTAATAGTAAGAGAGGAAGACTAGGAGACAAAGAAAAGGTAGGATAGGAAGAAGTGGAGAGGAGGGATATAGGCGGTTTGTTTTCTGGCTTCGTATTCCTATCTACTGGATTCAATTCTATTGTTTTTTCGGCGCTATTTATTCCTGGTCTTGAATTATTTTTTACTTCTTCCTTATTACTTATTAAAATTATCACTTGAGCGCAAAAAGCAATGATTGAAAAGTAGTGAACATAGAAACCAATACTGTTAATTACTATCCAGAAAAACCAAAGAAAATAACTGGGTTGTTCTTGACGAGATAAATGTTGCTGTATTTGGATAAATCCCAGAAGTGCCAAAGTAATTAGTAGCATTGGTAAAGTATAGTGGCGGGCTTCTTGCGAAAGGTAAATGGCAAAAGGAGAAACGGCCATAATCGCTGCTCCGGCAAGACCTGCGGCGGGAGAAAATCCAACGCGATTGAGGTAATAAATAGCTGCAATTGTGACAACTCCTGCTAATGCTGGTAAAGCTCGTAGTTTCCATGTAAGCGAATGCAATGACTCAAAATGAAAAAAATTTAGCCACTGGTACATTAAGCAAAAAAATAGTGGTGGATGGGTAGACTGAGTGGCAACTGTATAGGCAATTTGAGAACAAGTTACTCCCGGTTTGAGGGTAAAGATTGACTCCAAATAATTGAGGGGGAATACTAAATCTAAGGGAATGTCATTGTAGTTTTTCCCCAAACTAAACAAAGTAGTAATGACTTCATCCATCCACAGAGGTTTCAAGTCCAAATGCCAAAACCGCAGCGCCGTTCCGAGAACGATTATCCCCAACAAAGCTAAATAATGTGACAGATTTTTCATTCTGTAAATTTATATCGGAGCATAGTTGCTAAATTTACACTACACATCTACCATTAGATATAAATAAATACAAATTTTATGGCGAAACTAAGCAAACGAAAACACTTTTTCAGTGTTTCATCGGCTGCACGAGTGAGGCTGTCGATTTTGTCGATTATATTGGCTGGTTTTGGCGTTTGGGGGTGGAATGCTATCTCCGATCCCAGTTCGCCAGAAGCGGCGCAGGCTCAGGTAAAATTGTTACAGGCTATTTACGAATATGGTAATTATATAGAAGCGGCGATTTGGGGATTATTTGCTATAGGATTTTCAATATCAGCAGCTAAAGAAACTGGAAAAATGCGGATTCACCGCCTAATTGCAACTTTTACTTTTTTCTTATTCGGGTTGTCAGATATTATGGAAGTGCAAACAGGAGCTTGGTGGCATCCTTGGTGGTTATTTTTGTGGAAAAATTTCTGCGTTATGTCCATGATTGGTTTGCTGGTGGTACATCTACGCAGTCGCGCTAAATAATAACAGGATTTACGCACCCAACCAAAGAAACCGGGTTTTTTGACAAAAATACTTCGTTTTTACCTACAGATTCTCTCAAAAACCCGGTTTCTAGGACTCTATGCGTAAGTATTGATTTAATTAGAAGCGGGCGGATTTCGATCTTTAACAGGAGGGATAGTCTGCTGTTTCCGAAATCGATTCAAGCCGTAAGCCGCAGCAGTAATTAGCAGCAAATAAGGGCTATAGGCTAATAACCAAAGACTTAAAGCAAACAAACTCAGAGTAAATTCACTCACAGAATGAGTCGCCTTTCCCCATGATTCTTGTACGCGCAAACCTAGAGAAGGTTCGGGGGTTTGTGTGGCAGAAACTGCTGCTTCTAAATTAAGATTAATAGTGGAGTAAGCTACTTGATTTCGTAAGCTTTTTAACTGAGCGTCAATGCGTTCAATTGACTCCCGGATATTACTCAATTCTTGAGAAGCTTTGAGTACGTCGCTAATAGAGCCGGATCTGTCCATAATTTTTAAGACCATTTCTTCTGATTTACGCAGATTTCGCAGTCTGGCTTCACTATCAACTAATCGATCGGTAACATCCTCGGCTGTAAGAGAACGGTTCTGTACATTTCCTAGTTTGGCGAGAGCGTTTAATGTGGTTTCTAACTTTTCTTCAGGAACCCTGATTTGCATTGAGGCAGTATGCCGAATACTGCTATCTGGTGGTTTTTGGTTTTGAAAACCTAAGATGTCGCCTTGCTGTTTTTGGACAAGATTAGAAACTGTTCGCGTACTCTCATCAATGGATTTGACAACAAGAGTTATTTCTGCTTTTTTAATTAGTTGGGGACGTGATTTGGGTTTTTCTGCTGTTGCTTGTGTCTCCGAAGGTGAAGCTGCATCCATTGCTGCCTGTGGTGCTGCTGGCGATGCCATTGGAGCCCCTGCTGTTGGCATATTTGCTTCATTTTGCCTTGCTCGATTCATTTGGCTGCTGCTACCACAACTAGCCATTCCCACCGCAGATGACGCAATTAAGGCGACGATCGCGATCGTTTGTCTGGTGCGCTTATTGGCTTGAGTCTGGTTTTGCTTAGGGAATTGTGGCAGAAATTTTACTGAGGAGTGAGTTTTCATTGATGCTTTTTCCTATAAAAAACTTTAGGGGATTGAGTTTTGTACTTGATTTAACTTAATCTCAAGTAGATAGTGTTAGCTTAGCTGATACAAAAATTGAAACGGCCTAGACTATGCAACTTCCTGCTGACAGCTCTAATTTGTAATTGCTATGACAGATGATTTTGATGCTAATTTTACAGACTCAACTGTTGAAATGCTTGATATGGCATCGCCGCAGTCAGACTCAGGTACAGCAAAGAAAACTGCGGTGCTTGACTTCGCGATCGCACCAATTTCGCGCCAGGAAGCTTGCCATCAACTTCTCAAGACTCTCCGGCCGGGACAAGATCGAATGGGTGTATGGCAAGGCGGCAGACTGGCGGTTTCGGCGGTTCCGGGTGCGGGTAAGTCTACTGGGATGGCGGCGGCGGCAGCTTTGGCGATCGCAAACTTTCAACTTCACAGTCGCCGTCAGTTAATAGTTGTCACTTTTACCCGTTCCGCAGCAGCAAGTATTAAAGCTAAAATCCGCAAGAACTTACAAGCATTATCTTTATCAGAAGGTGCTTTTACCGTGAATACCCTGCACGGTTTGGCTCTAAATATTGCTCTCCGTCACCCTGATTTATCTGGTTTAGATTTGGAAAATTCTACTTTGATAACTCCGAACAAAAGTCATCGATTGATTCGGATTTGTGTAGAACAATGGATAGCAGAAAATCCGCGACGCTATCAAATTTTACTCGAAGGTAATCAATTTGATGGCGAGGAAACGGAAAGAATGCGTCGCCAGTCGGTTTTGCGGACTGAAATTTTGCCACAATTAGCTAATACGGTGGTTCACGAGGCAAAATCTTCTGGTTTGTCACCTGAAAATTTAGAGGAGATAGGTAGTAATTTTGCTGATGACAATTATCAGGTTTTAGCGGTATCGGCTGGGTTGTATAAGAAGTATCAAGCCTTGTTGCGATCGCAGAATTTAATCGATTACGATGAAATGATTTTAGCAGCAATCCGGGTGCTAGAAAATCCCGCCGCTTTAGCGATGGAGCAAAAGCAAGTATTCGCAGTTTTTGAAGATGAAGCTCAAGATTCTACGCCTTTGCAAACTAAGTTATTAGAAATATTAGCTACTGATGCTGCTCATCCTCATCTACCTCCTAATTTTATCCGAGTTGGAGATCCCAATCAAGCAATTAATTCTACTTTTACTCCTGCCGATCCGATTTATTTTCGTCAATTCTGCGAAGCTTGCCAAGTTGAAGGTAATTTAGCGACAATGAACCAAGCTGGCCGCAGTACGAAGATTATTATTGATGCTGCTAATTTTGTTGTAGAGTGGGTGAACAGTTCTAAATTAACTGGACAAGAAAAACCTTTCCGCAATCAAAGTATTCTGGCTGTAGGTAATAACGATCCCCAAGCTAACGCTAATCCAGCTCCCGAAGGTGGGGGTTTAGAAATATGTCAACCTATTGATATTTATGACTCTATAAGGCTAATTGCTGACAGGGTTTTAAAGGTGTTTGCAGACTTGGAAAATAAGAGTTCGGCTGCAATATTAGTAAGGGAAAATAAACAGGGTCGATTTGTTAGAGAGGTATTGGAAAATCCTCTCAAATACAACATGAAGTTCGATCTGAGTAAGTATGGAATTAGAGTTGAGGATGTATCTGAAAGAGAACGCTATTCCCAAGTTCCCTCTGAAATTTTAGCATTGCTCCAATTTATCGATCGTCCCCATTCCCCCGATTATCTCAAAGCTGCTTTAAAAGTCTTGAGCGATCGCGAACTTATCCCTAAGCAAGATTATAATGCTCTCGCTATACAATCAGAGCAGTTTCTTTACCCCGGCCCGCTCGATCCGCCGCAGTCCGATCGGGTTCGTAAATGTCGGTATTTCTGTTGTAGTTTGCTTCATGCTAAGTTAGAATTACCAATTTATCAGTTGATTTCTTTTCTAGCTTTATCGCTGCAATATAACCAGGCAGAGTTAGCGACTGCTGACAAATTGGGAGAAAGAATTTTCAAACAAACTGCTGGTAATAATTCTATGAGTGCGATTTTAGATGCACTGATTGAAATTGTTGGTTCTGAGCGGTTTGAACCTGTAGAAATACCTCTAGAAACAGAGCAAGATAGAGAACATCCTTATGTACGAAAGCGCCAAGTTACTATTATTACTATGCACAAAGCTAAGGGTTTAGATTGGGATTATGTTTTCCTACCATTTTTGCAGGAAACTACTATTCCGGGAGGTTTGCGGGTATTTCCCCAATCTCGGTTTTTAGGAGATTTTACATTAGCGGAAGTAGCGCGAGCTCAAATTCGTGCTAGTTTACATCAGCAGTTTCCTTTACCAGATATCGCTACTGCTTGGGAGTTAGCGGGATATTTGAAGATGTCAGAAGAGTTTCGGTTGTTGTATGTGGCGATGACGCGAGCGAAGCGTTTACTATGGATGGCGGCGGAAAAAAAGGCTCCTTTTACTTGGAATAATTTAGAGAATTTGCAGGAGCAAAAGGCAAGTCCTGTGGTGTTAGCTTTGAAGGAGAGATTTCCTAATTAGGAATTATAAGTTAAGTAACGCCGCCCTCTAGGCGGTATTTTTACCGCCCAGAGGGCGGCGTTACGGATATTAATCCTAAATCAACTATTAACCACTAACTAATTGCTTCCAAAGCAAAGAAATTCTCAAAAATTTTATGACCAACATCATTAATTTGCTGCTGTAAATCATCCATAAATTCATGCAAACCCATCTTAATGATTTCGTCAATCGTCAGATAATCTAATTCGGCACGGGAACGACCTAAAGCACGTTCTACAGGATTTTTCCAAGTATTAGAAGGAGTCCCAGTGATTTCGTGAAGAGACCGCTCAGCTTGCAACAAACAAAAGTGAATTGAACGGGGAAACTCTCGATCCATTATCAGAAACTCCGCAACTCCTGTGGGTGTAATTCGATGTTGCTTGCGTTTCCGATACATCTCATAAGCACTAGCAGATTTTAACAGTGCCATCCACTGAATTTCATCAAGTGCAGTGCCTACATATTGAACAGAAGGCAACAGAATAAAATACTTAACATCAAGGATGCGAGAAGTCTTATCTGCTCGTTCTAAAAAACGTCCCATTTGACCAAAATGCCACCCTTCATTATGCGTCATCGTCGCATCCATCACCCCAGCAAACAAATGTCCTGCCATTTTTACTTCTGCAAAAAACTCTAGCAGTTGAGACATAGTTTGTTCATTAGCTGCTTGTTGCACCATCATATAAAACTCATTAACTTGCTGCCACATTTCCGAAGAAATAATTTCTTGGATAGAGCGAGCATTTTCGCGGGCGGCTCGCAAGCAAGAGATAATTGAGTTAGGATAGTCAGTATCGAAACTGAGGAATTGAATCACATTTTCTGCGGTTGCTTCGCCGTAACGTTCTTGAAATAATTCCAAATCGCCCGTTATTTTTACTAATGGTTCCCACTGTTGGGTAACGCCTGTGGGAGAGTCAAGAATTAAGTTGAAATTGACATCGGCAAAGCGGGCGATGTTTTCGGCTCGTTCGACATAGCGGTTGAGCCAATAGATGGAATCAGCGACGCGACTTAACATAAGAGATTTTAGAAATGGTAATTAGCAAGTTACTCTAACCATTCAACGAGTGTAGCATCATTAATAACCAAAAGAGCGATCGCATAGTTTGGGCAAGCAGAACTTAGGTTGACAGTACGGCCGCCATCCCCATAGTATTTTAACCGCAGGGACGGCAGCATTACGATTATTGGTAAGTCCGATGGCAAATGGGAATACCTCACTCTTCCCATTGATTAACCGAAACTCTTAAATGCCAGTAGGAATACCAAAAACCTGCGTCCAATAGGTGTTATAATTAACACTCCCAGTATCATTGGCTAAAAAGTAATAACCCACGCCAATTTCCTGATAATCAGCATTCAGAATATTAGCGCGATGCCCTGAGCTATTCATCCACTGTGCAAAGACATCCTCTGGTGTCGAAGAACCAGCGGCAATGTTTTCCCCAGCGACTCCGGGATAACCTACAGATTGCACCCGATTAGTTGGAGAAGAACCATCTTTTCCAGTGTGGCTAAAAAAGTCTTGATTTGCCATATTTTTGGTATGATTCTCCGCCGCATTACTCAACTGAATATTTGCTTTCAGTGGGGGCAATCCCGCTTTACTGCGTTCTAAATTAGTAAGTTCTACAACCCGATTGATAAATTCTTGGTTTTCAGGTGTAGTATTTCCATTATCTGGAATTGGACTTCCACCCAAAAAACTAGCACTGGTAAGACTAGAAGCTAACACATTATTTAGTTGAGCAAAAATCTCGCCTGTGATGCTATCAGCAATCAGAGTATTAGCGCCGCTAGTTTGCAGGCTAACACTATTTACACCGTCAGGTAGCCGGATTAAATCTACACCATTTTCAAAGTCATTGATAATATCGATCCCTCCACCAGTTGCTAGTGCAAAAGTATCTTTTCCTGCACCACCAGTTAGTGTATCAGTATCGCGATCGCCTGAGAGAAAATCATCCCCAGCATCCCCAAAAAGCAGATCGTTACCTCTACCACCATATAAACTGTCGTTACCTTCTCCACCTCTGACAATATCTGCATCTAAATCTCCTCGAACTAGATCGTTGCCACTTTCTCCATCTACAAAATCGCTATCTTTTCCACCCATTAAAGTATCACTTCCTGACCCACCTAAAAGGCTATCTTCACCGTTATTGCCTCCGATCAGTTCACTATCAGCAGCACCTTGAACTGTATCATTTCCGCCCAGAACAAACGCACCACCAGGAAAATTTGTTAGTTCTCCAGCAGACAAGATAATATCTTCCGAAGTGTTATCGCCGAGCAAGCGAGATATGCCGTTTTCAATGTTAGATTGTAGTGCCATTGTTATTTGCTTCCAAATGTAGATTTTACTGGATTTGGTTGAGGTAGGAGCGATCGCACCTTTGCAGAACCCCCGATAGTTTAGATGCACCCAGACTCAGGCTAGCCCCAGTAGTGAAGGCTTTTGGAAACCTCTATTTCTCTATTGTGAGCAATTTGCTAGTTTTATGCAAATAACGATTTTTTGTTACAATTATTTACATTGTCTGTTTGACAGGACTTCGGCAACTGTCACACTTAAATTAACTTGTATGGTGACTCAGATGAAGTTGTAGTATTAATCAAATCAGAGTTTGGGCTGATGGCGTATCTTACTAATTATGCCACTTCCGAAATTCTTTCAATCCGTAAAATCCCTTAAATCCATGATAGAAATTATTGCTCATCGGGGTTTTTCTGCGATCGCCCCTGAAAATACCTTAGCCGCTTTCGATCTCGCTATCAAATATGGTGCTAATTCTATCGAATTCGATGTCCAATTGTCCGCAGAAGGCGTGCCAGTTATTTTTCACGATACCACACTGGATAGAATTACTCGAACTTCGGGCAAAGTCCGAGATAAAACCTTAGAAGAATTGAACTCGCTGGATGCTGGTGCGTGGTTCGATCGGCGGTTTTCTGGAGAAAAAATTCCCACATTGAAATCAGCTTTAACTATCCTCAAAAATGTTGAAAAATTTCTATATTTTGATGTCAAGCCTGATTGCGAATGGTCAAGTTCAGAAGTAAAGAACTTTGTTAATACCTTGCTGGTTGAAGGGGTGAATAATAAAAGCGTAATTACATCTTTTAACGCTCAATTTCTTGAACAAGTCCGCGAAGTTTCCCAAGATTTGCTAATTGGTCGCATTGTCGCGAATGAATCAGATTATAAAGCTCAGTTGGCGAAAGCTTTAGCCGCTGAGGATCGTTTAATCAGCAGTCAATATCGCGTTTTACTAGATCACCCCTCACTGGTTGAAAATAGCCGAAATCGGGGAGTAGATGTTGTGGCTTGGACGGTAGACAGCCGGGAAGATGTGGTAAAATTAGTGGATATCGGTGTGATGCGAATAGTAACTAATTCTTTGATAGGAAACGAAATAAAATTATGACTTACCTTTGGCAAAAATATCAACCAAAATTCTGCCTATATACGGAGAAAGGAAAAGAAAAGTTATAATAAAACTGGTTTTCCGCAATTAATAACGTTCTAAACGCTGAGAAGGTTGCTAGATATCGACTGCCACAAATTTAATACTATTAACTTCCTATTCCTAAGTCAGGGACAAATTGCGCTAAAATCATCATGGCTGCAAAATTTAACAGACAATTCGCCAGATGACTACTCAGCTAAATGACCTAGAAGCCCAACTAGAAACCCTCCGCCAAGAAGCCGAAAATGCGATCGCAACTTCCAATACCCTAGAACAACTCGAACAGTTGCGGATCGGGTACTTCGGCAAGAAAGGCCAACTGTCGCAAATTTTAGGCAGCATGGGCAAATTGGCTGCGGATCAGCGGCCAAAAATAGGCGCGATCGCCAACGTGATCAAAGAAGCGATCGCAACAGAATTAGACAACAAACGCATCACCCTGCAATCGGCTCAAATCCAAGCCAAACTTGAAGCAGAAACCATAGATGTTACCATGCCAGGGGTTTACCGTCCCCAAGGTCGAATTCACCCCTTAAACGGCGTTATTGACCGAGCTTTAGATATCTTCGTTGGTCTTGGCTACACCGTCGCCACTGGCCCAGAAATAGAATCAGATTACTACAACTTCGAGGCTCTGAATACGCCGCCCGATCATCCCGCACGGGATATGCAAGATACCTTCTATTTACCCGATGCAAAATTGCTGCGGACTCATACATCTAGCGTCCAAATTCGCTACATGGAAAACCACGAACCGCCGATCCGAATTGTTGCACCGGGTCGTGTTTACCGCCGGGATACAGTCGATGCTACTCATGCGGCTGTCTTCCATCAAATTGAACTTTTAGCTGTCGATGAAGGGCTAACATTTACCGATCTAAAAGGCACAATTAAAGAATTTTTACGGCAAATGTTCGGGCAAGATTTACCGATTCGCTTCCGTGCCAGCTATTTCCCTTTTACTGAACCTTCAGCAGAAGTTGATTTGCAATGGCAAGGGCGTTGGCTAGAAGTTTTGGGCTGTGGTGTAGTCGATCCTAATGTTCTCAAAGCAGTTGGTTATGACCCAGAAAAATATACGGGATTTGCCGCTGGTTTTGGTGTAGAACGCTTTGCTCAAGTTCTGCATAAAATTGATGATATCCGCCGCGTTTATACCAGCGATTTACGCTTTCTGCGGCAATTTTAATCTGATTTACAGAAAACTGTTTGTAACGCTGCTTTCCACGCACTCGATCATGGCGGTGAGATGGTGGCGTTACTTTAGTAATGCGTAAGTGTTACAAGCAAAATTCCCCAAGGGTACAGTGGCTTCGATCTCAAATTTGCTCAATTCTGGAAATCTCAGTATTATAGAAACCGCCAAGACGGTTAGAATGTTTAAATGCTGAAACCCTTGCTTTGATTGCTTCTTACTTCTTCCTTCTTACTTCTTCCTTCTTCCTTCTTCTTCGACCATACATCTAGTCAAAACCGTTTTTTGCTATAACTACATCATCAAATTCAAACTATTGTTTTGATTTAGATGAGGAGTTGAACGTATGAAAAAGATGAGTCACTGGAATCAATCCGCAGGAGTCCTAAGCTTGTTCGCGATCGCGATCGGCACTTTGCAGATATCTGCGATCGCCCAAGGCGCAACCGCAACATCAAATCTCAGTCAAAATCCACAGTCAAGTACCTCTGAAATAGCCCAAGCTACAGTAAGTCTCTGTCGCAGAGTTACTGCATCCCAGGGTTTAGTCATCCGCGAGAAACCCTCGCTCACATCGCGCCAAGTAGGAAGCGCACCCGTAAATAGTCAAATCACCCTCGTGGAAGCGGCAAACGTGCTTCAGGCATCGGATGGTCGCCTCTGGGTAGAAATTTCATCTCCAGTCAGGGGGTATATTTCTAACGGCTATGCTAACCGGGAGAGCAATCTGGGAATATGTTCGGGGATAGCGAACAATCCTCCTCAAAATCCCCCTGCTGGTAATGGAACTCCTAACGCTAGTCTTTGTCGCCAAGTGGAACCCCGCGTCGCGCCGCGCGGTTTAGCTGTCCGCGCAGATGCTTCTGCTGCGTCGGGTTACAGAGGGGGAGTACCTGCTAACGGTAAGGTGACTCTGGCCCCAGACTACAAGCTAGTTTTGGATAAAAGCGGGCAAAACCGCAATTGGGTAGAGATTACATCCCCGTTTGCCGGGTTTGTATCTGCCCAAAGTCTGATTATGTGCCGTTAAAGTGGCTGTGCGATCGCTTTTTTCTGTGAAAGGGCGATCGCCTACTCGATAAATTCAATTTTATGTAGTAATTCGTTTTCCTCTAGTTAGGGATTTCTAGTAAGTTGATTGAATTTGTAACTGCTTAACTTCTAGTTCAACTTGAGCTTGTACCAATACTTCGGACAGTTTTTAAGCAGCCAAAGTACCATAGGACAGGAGTGAAGGAAAGTTAGGGTGATTTAAAATCAAATTTGGGTCTAAATCTAACTTATCAATAAAGGTGGAAAGCAGATGCCGATTGAGTTGTAGACGTTTATAAGAAGCCATCGAAAAGACAAATGCCTCACTTGATAAGTGACAATTATAAGCCTGATATTTGGCTAAGTTAAGAGAAGTTAAACTGGCATTAAAATGAAAATCAAGCCGTTGGAGATGAGGAGATTGACAATCCGATAAGCCCGTAAATTGTTTGGCATCACGAAACACAAATTCTATCTGAAAACGAGCCTGATAATATTCAATAATTTGTTCGGGAGAGAGATTAATATCAGTACTAAATAATAAGGCATTTTTGATTTTACCGTTGGCTTGAACCTCAGAAATACAAACTAAACAAACTGGGCAATTTAAACAACAACTCCACACAACTAACGTAGAGAGTGAAACGCCCGGTTTTATTTCTTTAACAAAATTCAGGCGACTCAAATCTTGGCCGTCAAATTTACCATCATATTTACGAGGTGCGCCCCGTTTCTTTTGTTCACCTGTATAAAGATAACGGAGGTTAGCATCAACTCTTAATTTGCCAATAAAATCTAAATTTAACTCCCGCACAGTCTCCCAGAATTTAGAGCGGTAATAATAGCCATCAGCCACCAAATAACGAACAGAATTTGGGAAGAAAGAACGAGTGTTTTTTAAATGTTTAGCATAGTCGTCAACTCTTGTTATATCAGGATTTGAGCTGAATGGCACCTGTTTTTTTCGCTGTTTTTTTGGCGGCTTTTCTGGGTAACTTTTCTGGGGGGTTCGGTGTTTCTATTTGAGGACGTGAGGGAGTTTGTTGCACACTTAAACTATAGGACAAATGCGTCTCAACTTGGAAAATAGAAATCACCGAAATTTCCAATCCCTGTTCAGCCCTGTGCCTGCAATACCATTATAAAAATAAGCTTTACCCTCAGTTTTTTTACCACTTTTTCTTAAGAAAGAACAATCCATGACGGCAATAATTGTCTGCTCAGGATTCAAGGCCTGTTGGAGAAAATATTGATTAAATTGTGGGAAGTTAAAGGGTTTGAGAAAGTGACTACGATAGGTTTTTTCACTTAAAGAACTATAACGGCTAAGATTCGTGAAGTTGACCTTGCCATAGATGAGTAAAATAGTTGAAAATAAAGTTACTAAAAACTTTTTTTGGGGTTGACTAATCCCTGGCATTTGTTGTAAGATTGATTCAATAATATTCATGTATGCAGTCTGTTAAGCTGGTGTTTTTTTAGCTTAACCTAAAAGAGTGCCTTTTTTCTCTTTTATTTGGGCTCAGATTCCACTCACTTTCTTGGCTTCTGTGCTGGGTTGCGTTAGTTAAGCTTGCCGTAGGTATCGCTTCCCTATTTAAAAACTGTCCGAAGTATTGACATTAATACACTTCATCATTGCCTAAATACGATTTTTAAAGGCAAGCTTGAAAGCCGAACTCAAACTAATAGGACTTACGCACCCAACCAAAGAAACCGGGTTTTTTGACGAAAATACTTTGTTATGACCGACAGATTTTCTCAAAAACCCGGTTTCTGGGACGACCTGCGTAAGTCCTATATTGCATTTTCCTCCTGCCTCCTGCCTCCTGCCTCCTACATCCTGCCTCCTGTCTGCTGCTATACGTAACTGTCAGCGTCTTTTTTGTAGATTATTGTGTCTCTCCAATTGCTTGCGATCGCCCCCACTCCTCATTCCACCTGCTTTTTACCCGAAAAAGTGGCGATGCCGGAGGCACAGTGACCCACGCCAGCCGAATTCTTTTTGAGAGTTCTCAGCTTAAAACCTTTTAAGCACAAGGTTTTCAAGTTGCTGCGAGCCGCCTCAACAAGTTAGACGCAAGCTAGGTAAAGCGATTTCGCCTTGGTCGTTGCGATCGCGTACTTGAACTAATCCTGAGACTACTCTGATGAGATTACTGGAGATTCCGTCCACCTATGATTTCAATCTGCTATATACATAAGGATAATGAATTGAACGCTAGGGAGCCTCACAGTTAAATGTGCTGTCTCACAACTGAATAGCTCAATTTTCGCAGAACTCCCCTGCTTAGAACAGTTGAGCCTTTAACTAGGTCGATTTCGACTTACTACTTTAGGTAGTTGCGGTCAAAATTGCCACCCTGTTACTCTTACGCTTTTGCCGATACAACATCTACGAGCGCCTACCCCCCCACGTTTAGCATCGGCTCCAAGTGTTAACAAACATTTTCTCGGTGAACCTACCATGATTGAACCAACGGTGCAGATCGACCCTTTAAATAGCCCCCATCCCATCCCTTGGGAATGGATTGTGGCTACCCACGCTGAAATTAGCTCAACTGTGGGCTCTGGTGTACGCTACTACCGCAGCCCCTCACTGATTTCTACCAATGGTGAGTACGCAGCATACAGCCGGATTCAAATGCAAGTGCAGCGAGAGTTCTACCGCTGTCGCGCTAGCACTGCCATGTTTGTAGAAAACCTGCGGACGGGGGAATTACAAACGGTGATGCCTTCTTCACCGTTGGCAGATCATCGGTTTTCCGCTCCTGAAGAGTCCGATCTGCCGGGGGCGATGGCGATTTTGATTCCTGTTTCTTGGAACAAAACTGGCGATCGCATTTTAGCACGGGAATTTGAGGCCATCTTTAGCGCGTCGGATATGTCGGACTACGCGGTAGTCTGGGACAGTAACCAGAATCGCACCCATACAATTGCCCCTGCGGGCAGTTTGTACACTCATGCCGTACTCTTGGGTTGGAGCGAATCTTATCCTGATGAAGTGCTTTTCCGTGCTGGCAATCTGGGCGATCGCTCTTGGCCAGTTTGGGCAGTCGATTTGGGGGGTAGGACTGTTGCCGCCAACCACGATCGACCTCAAGTTTTCCGCAGTCAAGTTAGCAATGCCTGGGCCGGGCCGCAGTTACATTTTTAGATTTTAGGTTATGGGTTTTAGATTAAGTTTTGCTGGGGATAATTCTCTACCACTACCAATTCTTCAGCCAGCTCATAATCTAAATCTCACACCTACAATTAATATCCGCTTGGTATTTCTATTCACTTGCTCAAATTTCAATTCTCCGATCCTATTTTTGAGTTTTTAACTTCCGGTTTTGACCTGTGAATTGTGATATTTACTTTAATTCTCCTCGATCGGCAGCAGTACCAAACTGCTGCTTTTCGCCATGAGATCGACCAGTTTTCAATTGCGTAGGTACTTCTTTAAATTCCCAATTACCAATTCCTAATTCCTAATTACCCATTACCCATTACCAATTACCCATTACCAATTACCCATTACCAATTACCCATTACCCATTACCCATTACCCATTACCCATTACCATTACCCATAGTAAATTTTTTTCACCCGATTCAGGCTGCTATAATGCGATCGCATCTACTTTAATTTTGAGACTTATGACTGTTCAGCAATTAGATATTAACGACTCTAACCTGGAACTGTGCGACCTGATTTTTCAGCGAATTGCCACAAGTTCGCAGCAGCAAATTACCTTTGCTGAATATATGGATTTAGCACTATATCATCCGCAGCACGGTTACTACACTACTAATGAAGTCAATATCGGCAAACATGGCGATTTTTTTACCTCCCCTCACTTGGGTGCTGACTTTGGCGAAGTATTGGCAGAGCAATTTGTCCAAATGTGGGATATTTTAGGCAAACCCAACTCTTTTATTATTGTAGAAATGGGGGCGGGGCAAGGGATTTTAGCTGCTGATATTTTAGCATATTTGCAACTACAGTATCTAGATTTTTCCCAAATATTAGAATATGTGATAATTGAGAAATCAGCGGTACTCAAAGCAGAACAGCAGCAACGATTAACCACTATAAAATCTGTCAGGTGGTGCAATTGGGATGAAATACCTCCTAATTCGATTGCTGGTTGCTTCTTTTCTAATGAATTAGTGGATGCGTTACCTCTCCATCAAATCATTATTGACAAAGGTCAAATTAAGGAAGTTTATGTTACTGCTGAAAGTCAGGTGCAAGAAGATGGAAAAACAGCCAGAAAGTTTGCTGAAGTTATCGGTGAAGTTTCTACACCTAAAATTAGCGAATATTTTAATTTAGTAGGAATAAATTTATCTGCAAGTGGATACACTGATGGCTATCGCACCGAGGTTAATTTGGCAGCTTTGGATTGGATTACTACTGTTGCTGAAAAATTGCAACGAGGATATTTATTAACCATTGATTACGGCTATCCAGCTCACCGCTATTATAATCAAAATCGGCGAGAAGGGACGCTACAATGCTATTACCATCATCAACATCACAATAATCCTTATATATATGTAGGGAAGCAAGATTTAACAGCTCATGTTGATTTTACGGCCTTGGAAAAACAGGGAGAATTGTGCGGATTGGAGTTAGTGGGATTGACTCAGCAGGGATTGTTTTTAATGGCTTTGGGTTTGGGGGATCGCATTGCGGCTCTTTCTTCAAATGATGCACAGGTGTTAGATTTAGCAGCATTTTTGCGGCGGCGAGAGGCGTTACATCAATTGATCGATCCGATGGGGTTGGGGGGTTTTGGGGTTTTAGTGCAGTCTAAGGGTTTGAGTGAGGAGGAAAGGGGATGTAAACTTAAGGGTTTGATTGTGCCGGAGTAGTGATTTTAAGTTATAATATACTATTTTAGTTATATTACCCGATCGTCAGCTTAATTACTAGGATTATCCCCGCGATCGCGATCGCGATCGTTGAGAAGAATATCGAGAATGCGGCGATTCTCAGCTTGCATTCCGCGAATTTCTGTCTGTTGTTGAGCAATAATTTCTTGCTGTTGGGCCATTGATTGGAATAACTGCTGTCGTTCTTCTCTTGCTTCTGTTGCTACATTAGCTAGAGCTTGAATGACACGACTATTACTTTCTATGAGGCGATCGTGACGTTCTAAAATTTGTTCGTGGCTCTCGATCGCACGAGAGTGAATTTCTGCCGTACTTGCCAAACTGTCTATCTTGGTGGCCAAACGGTCTAGCCTCTCATCATCCCAACGCTCTGTACTCATCGGTTTCTCTGTTTCACTTTCAATAAATTATATAGAATTATCCCCGCGATCGCGATCGTTGAGAAGAATATCGAGAATGCGGCGATTCTCAGCTTGCATTCCGCGAATTTCTGCCTGTTGTTGAGCAATTATTTCCTGGTGTCGATCCATCCTTTCCTGCTGTTGGGCCATTGATTGAAATAACTGCTGCCGTTCTTCTCTTCCCTCTGCTGCTACATTAGCTAGAGCTTGAATGACACGACTATTACTTTCTATGAGGCGATCGTGACGTTCTAAACTTTGCTCATGACGTTCTAAAATTTGCTCCTGACGTTCTAAAATTTGTTCGTGGCTCTCGATCGCACGAGAGTTACTTTCTGCCACACGAGCAGCATTCTCTGACACACGAACAGCGTTCTCTGACATACGAGCCGCGTTTTCTATCAAGCTTGCCAAACGGTCTAGCCTCTCATCATCCCAACGCTCTATAGTCATAGGTTTCTCTCTGTCACGTTCAATAAATTATATAG
>NZ_CACA01000142.1:0-16324 GCF_000180455.1 Kamptonema sp. PCC 6506 | reverse complement strand
CTCGTTCTATGCGCTCAACCCCTTAAGAGCATCAAAGGTTTATGAAACCAGTATTCAGTATCGGGTTTATTCTCGTGCTATGCGCTCGTGAGGCAAGCCTTAAAGGTTTATGATTGTGACTTGACCAACTCAAACTTAATCCCAAAAAAAGATCGCTAGTGGCGATCGCAAAACGGAAAAATAGATTACTATTAAAACAATACTTCGGACACTTTTTAATATGCAAAGTATCAGTTTTTGGATCGGAAAGCAATTAAGTGAGGCGATTGATAAAAAACCGCCTCACCAATAAACACTCACCAAAGGATAAATAATCGCTACTAAGCGAGCGCTTTTTGTGAGAGAATACTCGAAAAATATTTAATTGAGGGAAAATCTATGAAAACGAAGCGACAATCGAGAAAACTACCCAGAAATTAAATTTGCCGAATTGAGTGCATCAATTCAGCAATTACACCCGGTTTTGCAGAACGGGTCAAAAAGAAAATATTTGTTATGTAAATGTAACAAAAACGGTGTCAATAGTCAACTCAATCAGACTTTTTGTGATTGCAGTCCCTATTTTGACAACTTTAAACAACAGACCCCTGCAAAAGCGGTGTTAACCCTTACAAAGGAACACCGATGGAATTTTCAAAAAATGAGTTAGGTAGTATATGTGGTAAGGCACAACCTATTGTGTCATCACCACACTATCCTCACACCGACTCAAGTAATTGCAATCTAAAAAACGAAAACAGATTTGCAGAACCTACTGAGCAAATCTTTGAAGTAGCACCGCATCAATTGTTTGATTTCCTTCAAAAATATGGCGATGGCGGTACACTCCGATTGAAATTTGGGGGGGCAAAATAAATGCACCCCACTCTGACACTCCCCAACTCGCCCGTCTATCAGAGCAGCGATCGCACTGACTACCGCCAAGATTGGTTAGACTCTGGCGTTGACGATGCAATCATTAACCTCAACGTACAGGAGATCGCTGGCGCAGACTTATTTGAATTTCTCTATCCCCACCCGCAGCGCCTCAACGCGGGCCGCCTCAACGCCAAGTACCTGAGACTTTGGGAACGCTGCGTAGACTTTGACAACACTCCACTGTCACACGGCTGGATCTGCAACGGTCGCGTCAAGATTTTACAAGGGCCCTTACTCAAACCTGAGAATGGCAAAAACGGAAAATGGAAAGTCGTAAAGTACCGCAACCCTGAAGGGGGTAAAGCCCCGATCGCATTCCTCAAAGTACCGCTTCACATCTGGGAGAAAGTTGCGGCGCAGTATGGTATCGCCATGCCTAGTTACATAGAGGTTACACAAGAAGGTTCGGCTCTGGGTTTTTGGGAATGGGTGCTTAAAAATCGAGTTCCTGTAAAACCGACAGAAGGTGAGAAAAAAGCAGGATGCCTACTGACTTTGGGTTACGCGGCGATCGCCCTCCCTGGTATCTCAATGGGATGGCGGGTTACAGACAGAGATTTTAAAGGCAAAGCGATCGCACGGGAATTGCACCCAGATTTATTACCCTTCGATGATGGTCGTGATGTTACGATTTGTTTCGACTACCGCCCCGGTGATTATTTCAAGTCCCCCGAATGGGTCAACGCGGCTATCCTTGGCAAACTCTTCAAACAGTCCACAGTCAAAATTGCCAGACTCCCAGGCCCGCAGAAAGGAATTGATGATTTTGCAGTTGCTGGTGGCGACGTTGCCCAAGTCCTAGCCGCCGCTGAATCCCTCAAACAATTGCAGGATGAGCGCCTGTGGCGTTTTTGCTACAAGGGCTTCTCTCCTGAGAAAAAAGTAAACCAGCGCTACCTCGACATAGAAGCCCCTGAACCCGGCAAAATTATAGCTCCCAAATCGGGCCTAGCCACCGGAAAAACTCAATTGTTGGCTGATAAGGTTGCAACGCAACCAGGGAAGCAAATCAACATCGGCTACCGTAACAGCTTACTGCTACAGCAGGCTCAAAAGATTGGTAGCTATCACCTAGATGAGCATGATGGCCGCCGTTTTTTTGAAGATCCTAACGCTCGGATCAGCCTGTGTTGGGATTCCCTGCTGAAGCTTCCCCCTGAAATTTTCGAGGGGGCACATATTATTTTGGATGAAGCTTCAAGCAGTATCAAGCATCTGCTCACCAGTAGCACTTGCAAAGAGAAAAGGCTTGAAATTCTCGATTATCTAGAAAAGATTGGCCCTACCGTTGGGGGGGTAATCGCGCTTGATGGTAATCTCAAAGATTCAGATATTCAATATTTGGAAGAAATCTTCAAGATGCCATCGGTGAAAATTGAAAATGAATTTAAGGGCGATACGCCGCCCGTAACCTTCCTTGAGCTTCCCAAAGGCAGATATCGGATTGCCAAGGCAGAATTTGAATGGCTAGCAAGGGCAATCATGGATGCTGATTGCCCCGCAATTGCCACAGATTCCCTCAATGATGCCGAAGCCCTTTACAAAAAGTTGACGGCTCAAGGCAAAAAAGGCATTTTATTAAGCAGCAAAACAGCTACTAAGAAATGGGCTAAGGAATTTCTAGCTAATCCTGATGAGTACATCAGAAAGCACAAGCCAGAATTTATCATCTTTACCCCAACTGCTGAAAGCGGTCTCGATATTTCAATCAAAGAAAAGATTGATAATTTGGAGATTGGGAATTATTTCTCTGATGTTTTCTGCATTTTTCGCGGGGTCATTGGCGTTGATGAATGCCTCCAAATGTCTCGCCGGGTAAGGCATCCAGAAAGGATTGTGATCTGCTGTGCTGAGCGTAAATTTGCCAGCAATAATGATTCTAATCCCTTTTCAGGTCAGCTAATCAAAGACATTGAAGAGCGGGTAACGGCTGAAATGAAAGCACTTTCTCCTGAAGAAAATACAGCCGCAATCAAAGAAGCAATCAAGGCTCAAATTGATTCCCCACACCTAGAAGCTTGGGCGAAAATTAAGGGCAAAGATGCAGTTGAAGCGCGTAACTTACGGCGGTTTCTACTTAAATCTTTTGAGGATGGTGGCTATGAAGTTAATCGAATTAGTTTCTCGGATTTGCTTAATCCTGATGCCATTTACGATGAGGGAATGAGCTTTGCTGATGCTAAAAAGCTTTCTAAAGAAGAAGAAGCAAAGCAGATTTTCAATTCTGAATTTATCACCCTAGAAAAATACTTAGAAATTGAGGGAAGCAATGCTGAATGGGAGGATTGCTGCAAAGCCATCAAATATCGCCTTTTAGCGCGGCTACCAGGCATTGAAAATACTGAGCTTTGGACTTGGGAGTTTGTTTACCGTATCCGCTTCACTGACAGAGATTTGCTCAATCAGCTCTATGCCAACTGGAAACTTGAAAACCCTATTGATGCTGAACTGCTACAACGGCAAAAATGGAACCGTGAGTTTAGAACTTTCTTGCCTGACCTGAACAACCAATGGCTCAAACTAAAACTTCTCTCAAAATTGGGGATTAATCAATTCCTTGACCCTTCAAAGGTCTGGACGGATAAATCCCCTGAAGTCAAGGAACTGGTGAGGATTTGTAAAACCAAGTCAGCAGCCGCCCTACTTGGACATCCCGGCAAAAGCTCACCCATGCAATATCTCAACCGCTTACTTAAATTTATCGGGGTTAAGCTGAAGGCCTCTCAGGTTAGGGAGGGGGATAAGCGAGTTTGGCAATATCGTTTTGTAGAGGCTGGTGAGAACTCTAGCAGACCCGAAAACTGGGATGAGCTTTACCCTCTAGTCTGTCAAAAATTGGCTGAAAAAATCGCCTCTGCGAAAATGGCTGAATCACCCTCTCCTCTTGATGTGGAGGTTGTCACAGCTCCCCCCATAAATATACAAAATACAGCCGAAGCTGTGACAGAGAATCAGACTCACCCTGTAGAAAAAGTTTGGGGCGTGGCTTGTGAAGTTGCGGAGGTGGCCCGTGAAGTTGCGGAGGTGGCGTTATGGGTCGCTGAGGGGATGGTGGAGTCAGCAAAAACCTGTCTACATCACATTCTCAACCGATACGGATACTTACCCGTAGCAGAGGCGCTAGAAAGTCTGAGTGCTGAGCAGCGGTTAGCAGTTGAAAGTCTAGGTTAGACTTATCACCTCAGTTGTTAGCGATCGCTTTCCTAGCAGAGCCACAATCAACCCTCTGTGAGGCCGCCGTATGGGAGCTGGCAGAGGATAGCTCGGCGATCAAGCGCACCCAAGGCCGAAGCTCAAAACTTTTTTGGCTGAAAACTCACAGCCGTGCTGCTGCATTTGGGTTTGAACAAATCCTAAAGGATTCTGAATCAATCAGGCAGATAGCGGGTGTGGTTGTTGTCTGTCAATGAAACAAAAATCAAAAAACTAAAAACTGATTGATATATAGCAGCCATCCTCTACGCGATCGCCTCGATCGCTGCACAGCAATCAGCAAGCGGTTGATTCCTTTTGCGGTATAAATATATCGCTGAACATTGCCTTTGCTACCTTCTGTTTCCAACGGAGGGAGTCAGATTGATGCGCCTTGAAGGTAACTTTTGTGATCACAAAAACATTGCTTGCTACCATCTTTCTCTGCTTTTCCCCCAGCTTCCTACCTTGCATAAATTTGCAAAATAATGCAAAAAAAATCATGAAAACTCAGACCCAAAAAGTTAATTTTGAGGTTTTTTCCTGTCCCGGTACACTTAATACCAATTTAACAATTTAACAGCAAACTCTGCACTCCCAATTCAAGGAATTGTAGCAGAGGCTCAAAAGCCGCACCTCATTAACTCAGATGAGTAACGCTGGGATTCCCTTGAGGGTGATTCAGGAAATCAGCGGCCATCGCAACTTAGAACAGTTGCAGCGGTACTTAGAAGTTAAACCCGAACAGGTAAGAGGCGCGATCGCTTCCCTTTCGATGCTTAGTCACAGTCACATCGGAGAACTGTCTTATCACGATGTACCGGAGGCTGAATCAACCACCACTCAAAAACAAAACGCCAACGGTTAGCACATAGCCTAGTTCACCTCCACAGCAAAAACGCGGACTTCTGCACTTTTCTCTCCGCTCAAGCACGATCGCGCAAATCCATCTGGAGCAAGGACAAAATATCCTGTGAGAGCCTACCGTAGGCGATCGCTCTGTAATTTGAATGAGTTAAAAGTGGAAAAGCCCCCGGACAAGACTATTGTCGGACGTTTTTCGCGGTGGTTCGATGTTTGGGGATATCGGCAAGCGCCGTAGAGGTTGAAGGAGGTGCGGGAAGTGTTGAAAACGCTTAAGGAGGAGTATCCGGGGGTTTTGAGCTATCGGGAAGCCAAAGCGGTTAAGTTTTATCAAGGAGTCTTAGGAAGGAGCGGCCAAGCTGGTAGAGTCCGATGAGAAGAAGGTAGTAGCAGCTTTGGCTGAGGGTAAGTTTGTTGTGCCGGTGTGGTTGGATGTGATTTATGGGCGGTTGCGTAAAAAGGTGAAGGGGTAGATTGCGATCTAGAAAGTGCGATCGCATCCAAAAAATCGTATTAGCCTGTGATGCCGGTATGGTGGGCTCAGAGACACAGAGGCTTAGTAAGTAGGCTGGTGGGGAAAATGCAAGCACAATTCAATCTCATTTCATATATAGAAAGGTATGCCACCTAATTTGCAAACTAATTCTTGTTTTTCAAACATACAGCCCCCTGTAAACTGGCATGGTAAAAGAATCATAGATAGGGGTGAATTTGATACTTACTTGCAGGGAAAAGTTTATAGTCGCTTGATGGATGAAGAAAACCCTTGCGTTGCAGAATTACAAGCATTGGCTACCACTGAGATGGAAGTTGGATATTTGGAGCAATTGTTGGCTTCGGAGCAAGAGCCAGAATCGTGGGCAATAGGTGAAGCACTAGCAGAATGCTTGCTAGCGGATATAAATGGTGTAAGGTTGCCTTGGAATACAGCAAGAGACAAACGTACTCCTAAAGCTAGTCTCCCAGGAGCCGACTTAATAGGATTCTGGGTTGAAGAGAATGATGTATTTCTACTTTTTGGGGAAGTAAAAACTTCTAACGATACACAAACACCGCCAGGTGTAATGAAAGGAGGTACTGGGATGATACATCAGCTTGAAGACTTAGCTACTAACCGTGAGCTTCACCAGAGTCTACTGAAGTGGCTACGTCCACGTTGTCAGCAATCTGAATTCCTGGAACTATACCAAGCAGCGACTAAACAATATATTAAATCTAGAGGACGTGCCTTGGTGTTGTGTGGTTTGTTAATGCGTGACACTAACCCTGACGAGCGTGATCTCAAAAACCGTGCTCAGGCTTTAGCAAACAAGGTAGCTGAACCAATGCGAGTAGAATTAACAGCTTGGTATTGTCCTCGTCCAATAGACGAATGGCCGCAGACTGCCACTGGAGGTACAGGATGACACAAGATTCCTGGATATTAGATGCTATTGGCAATGAGCTTCTAGAGTCTGCAAGTACAGAAGCATCAAAACGCTTGCTCAAGCAGGCATTAAATCTGCCGCTTGATACAAACGATGAATCGGATTTGCGCTTTACTGCTGAAGCTGTTGAATTAGCAGTGTTCGACTTACTAAATGACGAAGACAATTCACAAAATTTACGGAATGTTAGCAAGAAAGCTTTTGAATTACTGCGTGTACTAAAGGTACCATCTTCTTCAATGGATGCTGCAAAATGGTTACTGCGTGTAGCCTGCTTAGGCATACTAGGCGATCGAGGAGCAGATGCTGCCCGGTTGCTGAAAGAAAATTCGTGGCCGGAACTACCTATAAATTCTGATTCTTGGGGGGAAAGAGTACAGGCAACTATCTTTGATGCTTGGTTGCGTCTGATCCGTAAGGATGGCTGGAATGACCTCGATCGTGTACAAGAGCAGATTGTAGCATTACGAGCGGCTCAACAAAGATTTGAAGCAGACTATCTGGAAACCCAGGCAACTAATGCCCGTACTGCTGCTTGGGAGCTAGTTGCCCTCTATCATCTATCTAAAGCAGCGGAGATCTTATCAATTTTCTTAACGCAGGGAGCAGTAGAGGGGTACTTCGATATTCGTCAGCAGTTAGAATCTCATTTTGATCGGGTATTAAGTGCTTGTGCAAAAGCTGAACTGATTGAACTAGAAAATTTAACACGTCTTCTTATTGAAACAGCAAACCAGTTAGTTAAGAACAGCATTTGGACAGTCACACGAGCAGTAAATAGCCGAGTTACCCGTTTTGTCGAACAGGTAGTAACAAACCAACATCAACCAATCTTTGAAATGCTGCCTCCCCAACGCCGAGCTTTACGGGAAGCAGGACTATTAGGTTCTAGTCATCGAGCCGTGGTTGTAAATCTTCCTACTTCTAGTGGCAAGACTTTTATTGCTCAATTCCGTATTTTACAAGCTCTTAACCAATTTGACCGAGAACAAGGATGGGTTGCTTACCTAGCCCCGACTCGTGCTTTAGTTAATCAGATATGTAAACGTTTAAGAGATGATTTTACTCCATTAGAAATTAACGTAGAGCGCGTTAGTCCTGCTTTAGAAATAGATAGTCTAGAAGCAAATATTCTAAAAGATACTAACCAAGAAAGTCGCTTTCGCATACTGGTTTCAACTCCTGAAAAGTTCGATTTAATGTTACGTGGGGGATGGGAAGAGAAGATTGGAAGACCTCTGACTCTTGTGGTCGTGGATGAAGCCCATAATTTATCCCAAGAACAGCGCGGTCTCAAATTAGAATTGCTATTAGCTACAATTAATCGAGAGTGCCGTTATGCACAATTTCTTCTTCTAACTCCATTTATTGATAATGCCGATGAAATTGCCCGTTGGCTGTCTCCTGATAGCTATAATCAAATTGAATTAGGCTTGGATTGGTTGCCAAATGATCGAGCCATTGTTTTGAGTACAGCCAAAAGGAGTGCTCCTAAATCTAAAAATTTTACTATAGAATTAAAAACGATACACACTAATAGGCAAACTATAGACATTGCCGAAACTATTACGTTAGAAGATGAAAGAATACTTGGCTTAAAATGGTCAGATGTATCAAAAAGCCCTAATAAGCTTGCTGCTGCTACCGCGCAACTTCTGAAAAAGCGGGGATCAGTTATCATTCTTGCAAAAACAATACCTGACACTTGGAAATTGGCTAGTCATTTCACGAAAGAAGCCAATTCTTCTTCACAAGAATCTGAAGATATTCAGTTAGTACAGCGGTTCCTTCAAGAAGAATTTAGTCCTGAATTTCCCCTTATAAATTTATTACAATATGGTGTAGGTGTTCATCACTCCGGTCTTTCAGACGAGGCTAGAACTCTAATAGAGTGGCTATTTGAGAAAGGTAGCATTCAAGTGCTTGTCACAACAACTACTATTGCCCAAGGAGTTAACTTTCCAGTATCTAATGTTGTATTAGCAAGCCACCAGTATCCCTACGGTAAAAATATGCCAGCCGAAGATTTTTGGAATTTGGCTGGCCGTGCTGGGCGTGTAAACCAATCAAGTGTAGGAATCATTGCTCTAGCAGCAAATAATCAGGAAAAAGCTGATAAATTAACAGAATTTGTGAATCAAAAAGTGGAATCTTTAAGCTCAACGCTTGTGAGCATGGTACAAAAAGCTATTAAGCAGTGGGGACAATTGGAACTACACCTTTTGTATAAGCAGCCTGAGTGGTCTTCTTTCTTGCAATACCTTGCTCATACTTATCGACAAATTGGTAATCATGAACGTTTTGTTACTGAGGTTGAGCAGGTTTTAAGAGGAACTCTAGGCTTTCAGGCTCTCCGGCGAAAACATCCACAAATAGCAAACTCCCTAGTCAATGGTGTACGAGGCTATGCAGAACGCATTTCTAATCGTCCGTTAAGTCTAGTAGATAATACTGGTTTTTCCTGGGAAAGTGTTAGCATAACTCTCAGCCGATTGCATGACGAACGTATCAATCAAGAGGTTTGGGATGCAGATAGTTTATTTGTAAGCGGTAGTCCCTCCTTAAAGAAATTACTAGAAATTCTTCAAGATATACCGGAATTGAATCAAAACCTTGAGCAAGTAATAGGCGGAGCAAGAATAAGTAAAAACTTCCTAGCAGATATAATTTCTGATTGGGTGAACGGCTTAAGCCTGAAAGATATAGCACAGAATTATTTTTCGACTGCTAAAGGTAGAAATATTGAATTTACAGATGCTATGACTAATTGCTGTAAGAGTCTATTCAAAAATCTTATTCCGGCAGCATCCTGGGGTTTAGCAGCTCTGCAAACTTTGACATTCAAAGAAGAAGAGTTTGAGCAGCTTTCAGAAAGGGATCAACAAACTCTACGCAATCTACCTGCTCGTGTGTTTTATGGTGTTAATTCTGATGAGGCGATTACTCTACGACTTCTTAATGTACCCAGACAAGCTGCTCAACCTCTAGCTGGAGAACTTGGGGAACGGATGTTAAATCCAGGTTTACCTTTATCAAGGTTAAGAAGTGAGTTAGCGCAAGTAAAACCTACGGTTTGGACTCAAGCCATTGGAGAAGCAGGGCAAGATTATTATAAAGTTTGGAAAATTATTGAAGGGAAAGAATAGAGACTTCAGTTGCTTGAAAATAAAAATGATTGATCGCACCTCTTAACCTCGCCATCTTACCCAACCCATTCGGCATTAACTCCTTCACCACTCAAAATCGCCCCAAAAATGACTCAAACACTCTCCCTCCAAAGGTAAAACCCGAAGCCGCGATCGCTGCGCTCTGCGTTTATTGAATAATTGGATATCCGTTAATTCGCATAACCAGTTATGCGGATTAACGGATAAGCGGATTAGTAGATGTTCAGAATTATGGTAATCTGCTAGAAATTGATTTTCGAGGGAGGTGAGCCTCATCGCAATATACACAGTGGCATCCTTTAAGGGAGGCGTGGGAAAGACGACGACGGCCGTCCACCTGGCAGCTTACCTGGCGGAATCGGGCGATGCAATTCTAATTGACGGCGACCCCAACCGCAGCGCGACGGGATGGGCCAAGCGAGGGCAGTTGCCCTTTGAAGTGGTTGACGAGCGGCAAGCGCCCTACCGTTTGAGCTCAAGCAAACCCGAACACATCGTTATTGATACCCAGGCGCGGCCTAGTGAAGAAGACTTGCAGAATTTGGTGAGGGGCGATCTGTTGATCCTGCCAACGACTCCAGACGCTCTTTCCCTCGATGCTCTCTTTCAAACCATTGGAGTGCTTAAGAAGTTTGACGTTACGAAGTTTAGAATCCTACTGACCGTTGTGCCACCAGCCCCCAGAAAAACAGGGGAGAAAGCGAGGGAGGCTTTACTTGAACTGGGTTTGCCTCTGTTTGAGATTGGAATTCGCCGCTTTGCTTGCTATGAAACCGCAGCGCTACAGGGTTGCTTAGTGCGGGACGTGAAAGATCGCAATGCAGCAACGGCTTGGCGGGACTACAAACGGCTAGGGAGCGAACTGTTGTGACCAAAAAAGAAAATGCCTTTCGCCGCATCTTCGATGTAGCCTCTGAGGATGGAAAATCTGCTGACCCGCAACCTCTTCTTGAGGTACAGAGGGCGGAACCTGCAAAAGAGCGGATAGTTGCTGAGCTCACGCCTGACCCTGGACTGTTACCTCCGCCTAAAACGAGGGGACGACCTAAAGGGAAAAAATCAGATCCAGAGTATGAGGCGGCGATCGCCTACATTCGCAAGAAAACGCACCTGCAAGTTAAGAGGCGGCTCCTGGATTTGGCAGAAGAGGAGGTAAAGTTAGACTTCTCAGAACTGGTGCAGGAGTTGCTAGAGGTGTGGGTGCTGTTCGAGCAAGGGGCGGAACCGGATAGCCTAATAGCTAGATTATCGAATATCCGAAAATCTGGTAATTCGGATTAGAGCGAGGGTTTATAGGTAAGACTGAGGACTGTAAAAGTTGAGTACATTAACATGGAAAACTTCCGTTACCAGCTAACTGAGCATGCATCCGAACAAGTGAGCAAACGTAATATCCAATTGGAATGGATCGAGCAAGTTCTCCAGTCCCCCATCAAAACAAAACCAGATGATAAAGATCCGGAGCTTCGGGCTGCTTATGGAGTTATACCTGAAAAGGATGATCGTATTTTACGGGTAGTTTACAATTTCACTGTAGAGCCTTGGAAAATTGTTACAGCACATTTTGATAGAAATGCAACAAGCAAGCACAAGCGAGGTCTATTATGAAAATTGAATTAAAACACGATCCAGAGGCGGATGCAGCCTATTTCACCCTATCGGAGGGTGAAATCGCAGACTCCGAAGAAAGTCCCCCTGGTATAGTCTGGGACTTCGATAAAAATAACCAGGTAGTAGGAGTAGAAATCTTAAATTTTAAATACAGAACGCCTGATGAGTTTTTCAATCTGGCGGAAGCATCGGAATCCTATCTGACAGAAGAACAAAAGATTGCTTTTCGGGATTTCTTTTCTAAAACCCCGCTACCTGTTTGAGTTGCTTTTTTACCAAAACCTTGATCTAAGTTATCGTTGTTCGTGTGGCTGTGATGCCGTGCCACTTGCAAAGGGTACTAATTGTTTCTGGTAATGGCGATGGGCGATCGGTGGGAGTGACTGCAATCATGGTCGGCTTCTTGAGTTCCCCATAGAACTGATCTCGCCCTTTCCGTTTCGGTATTATCGGCATGGTTAGGTGACTGATTTGACGATCGCCTGCTTTGAGAACTGTTTTATTCTTCCTCCCCAAGCTCACCAAGAGCGTCATCAAATTTGTTAATGATGTCGAGTAATTTTGATACAACTCGCGCAAAGATTTTTTTACGCTCTAATAATTTTGGTTTTTCGTTACAAGCACTCAGCACAGTTTCTCTTAATGGCTCTTTCCCTGAAAATTTATAGTCGGCAATCATTTGATTAACAGCTTCGACCTTGAGATTTTCCTCTATACAGAGTTGCTGAATTGCTTCGATACGTTCTTGAGTCCAGAAGTCTTGAAAGACAGTTTCCACTTTTTCTTCGGGTTCAAGGGTGGGTAGCCGCTCTTCGATAAATTTCTCCAGCAGATCCCGTTTACTTCGTAATTGGGCTTCCTTACCAATGAGTTCAAGGATACAGGCTTTTTGGCTCTGGTACTCTTCTGAAGTGACATCTGTTTGCAGCTCGCGCTGAAGGTTAGCCAGCAGCTTGAGAATATAGGCGACATTGATTTCGTCTCGCTGGATCAGTTCCAGTTCAAAATCGACTTCCTCAACTAAAGACTCTTTCTCGTCATCGGGTTTAGATCGCGTTTTATCATAGATGTCCAGATATTTGCTTTTATAATCTTCAAAGGTTTGTTCATCCAGATTTAAGTCAGAAAAACTAAATTCAGTGAATGATTTACTTACATTCTGCAAACGAATAAGATTACGAAAGGCTTTAACGAACTTAACTTGGTCATCTTCACTAATAAGCTTATTGACATCGTTAGGGATAGTGGCGATCGCTCTCAGTTCTTGCACCCCGTCATTAAATTTTTCAATGTAGTATTCGTAGGGTTGAATGAAAATTTCTTCGCTTGCGTTGGTGTCTGAAAAGAGGGCAACGGCTTGATCAGTATTCTCTTTGAGGTTACGGAAAGAGACGATATTCCCTTGAGATTTAAGTTCGCCCAAAATGCGATTAGTGCGGGAGTATGCTTGAATTAATCCGTGATACTTCAGATTTTTGTCAACGTAAAGTGTATTGAGCTTTTTGACATCAAAGCCCGTGAGAAACATATTGACGACTAACAGAATATCGGCGCGTTCCTGATCCTGAAAGTTTTCTCGATCGCGGTCTTTCATCCGCTTGGCGATATCTTTATAGTAGGCATAGAAAGCCTGACTATCTTTGGCGGAATGTTGGGTTTGGTACATCTGGTTATACTCCGCGATAAATTGATTCAGTTTGTCGCGGCTATGGCTACGGTTGCTTATATCTGCGCTGATATTAAAATCAGGTTCTCCAATTAAGCCGTTTGCGTCTTGGTCTTCTTCGTTATAGCCAGGGGTAAAAATTGTGATCACTCGTAGGTCATGTAATCCCTGTTTTTGTTTGTTTTTGAACGTGTCGTAATAGGTAATTAGGGTGTCTACACTGCTGGCGCAGAGCATCGCCGAGAATTTTCTACCGTGGGTTTTACGGTTATGGTTGGCAATAATCCAATCGACAATTAGAGAAATTCGGTCGGGATTTTCAAAGAATTCTCGGTCTAATTTTGGCTCTGTGATCAGCGTACCGTCTTTGCGTTTGATTTTTCCCCAATACTCGACGGAAAATTTAAGCACGTTTTCATCCGCGATCGCATTGGTAATCACATATTTATGCAGACATTCCTGGAATAGGTCTTTGGTAGTACGTTTACCGTGTTCGTTGCTAGCGGCGTTATCGGCAAAGATAGGAGTCCCTGTAAAGCCAAACATTTGTGCTTGGGGAAAGAATTTGACGATATTTTTATGGGTTTCGCCAAATTGAGAACGGTGGCATTCGTCAAAGATGAACACAATGCGCTTATCTTTCAAGCTTTCCATTGCGACTTCATGACGTTGGGACTTGATCGCTCGGTTGAGTTTCTGGATAGTGGTGACAATGAGGGGGTTATCCCCAGCCATTTGTTCTACTAATTGTCGAGTGTTGTCAGTAGTGTCTACGCAGTCGGGGCTGAAATAATTAAACTCTCTGCTAGTTTGGTAGTCGAGGTCAGCACGATCAACTACGAACAGAACTTTATGGACTTTGGGTAGTTGCGTAAGGATTTGGGCAGCTTTGAAACTGGTGAGGGTTTTGCCCGATCCAGTGGTATGCCAGATATAGCCATTTTTGTTGGTGTTTTTGACACGCTCAATGATGGCTTCGACGGCGTAGTATTGATAGGGACGCAGCACCATCAGCACTTTGTCGGATTCGTGCAGGACAATGTATTTACAGATCATCTTGGAGACGTGGCATTTCTCCAGAAAGCTATCCGCGAAGTCTTCCAGTTGGGTAATCAGGTTATTGTCTTGGTCTGCCCAGTAGAAGGTTTGTTTAAATTCTTGTTTACGGTTGTTGGCGTAGTAACGGGTATTGACACCGTTGGAGATGACGAAAATTTGGACATATTGAAACAGTCCATTGTCTGCTCCGTAGGAATGGCGTTGGTAGCGGTTGATTTGGTTGAAGGCTTCCTTAAGTTCCAGTCCTCGGCGTTTCAGTTCGATTTGGACGAGGGGCAAGCCGTTAATCAGCAGGGTTACATCGTAGCGGTTTTTGTACTTGCCTTGCTGGGTAATCTGGTTCGTAACTTGATATTGGTTTTGACACCAATGTTCTGTGTTGAGGAATTCCAGGTAAAAGGTAGTGCCATCGTCGCGGCTGAGTTCCATTTTGTCGCGGAGTCGCTTGGCTCGGTCAAATACGTTACCCTTGTCAAGGTGGTTGAGAATGCTCTTAAACTCTGTGTCGCTGAGTTTGATGTGGTTATGTTTTTCAAGTTGGGCTTTGAGGTTGGCATTGAATTCTGCTGCACTGCTGATGTTGACGGGTTGGTAGCCTAGCCCCGTCAGACGCTCGATCAGTTTTTGCTCTAGTTGCGCTTCAGATTCCGTCATGGCGACCTACTCTTCATTTAACATTGCTTGTTCATCAAGGAAAACTTGTAGCCGGATCTCGTAATCTTCATAGTAAAGAGTATACAGTGCTTGGCTATAAAGTAGTTTTCCGTCTAAGGGATATTCTTCGTCTAGAAATTCATTGAATTCTGGACTTTCTTCATATCTAATTCGGTCTTCTTCGATTTTAATATCTTCTTTTGACTTCTTTTCCAATTCAAAACTGATAAACGAAGATATGAGATAACGGGATAGGCTTTCTGTTATTTCTCTCAGTAGCCGCGATAAATCTTGATCGTTAAGCAGTTCTTTGGGTATATGTTTTCCGTGAGATAAATCACCTCTCGCATTTCTTAATTCATTAATATGTTTTCCTATCTGTGAGAGTTTACTAATAAAATCCCTCTCGTATACATCATCATTTTTTTGAAGTAACTTGGCTGCCTCACAGATAAGATTATTAGTTTCGCTTTTCGCACCTTTATTTAAACTTTTCCCTTCTATACTTGGGTCAATTTGCGTAATGATAGTTTTACAAATGCTCTGTAGAAGTGAATTACAGCAATCTAAGCTTACACCTGTATGTAAATCTTGGTGATAGTTTTCAATTGCGCTAATAAATTCGGCAAATGCACCATAGTATTGAAAGTCGGGGAATTCTTTGATATGTCTTTTCACTAACGCTTCTAAACTCTCCATAACACCTCATTACACAAACATTTTTTGTAGTAAACCTTTCTTGAATTGTTCGGTTTGGTCGATTTGGCGAGAGAGGGTTTCGATTTTGCGATCCATTGCTGTTAAAAAACCAGTAATTTTTTCTTGTTCTTTTTTGCAAGGGTAAAATAGTATGATTGCTGACAATGATTCTTGGTTGATATTTGTATTTGCGCTAGAGGTAGCCAAAGAAAGCAATTCTTTTCTAAATTCTAATGATGAAAAACAATATTTTTTATATAAATGACATAACTCTGAGGATTTCTCTCTAAATCTAATAATAAAACCGCTATAAACAGTATCCTCAAAGTCATCATTTACAAGACACGGCTGACCGACTCCCTCTCTTTTTACTGATGAGCGAACAAATAAAACATCTCCTTTTTTGATTTTGTATTGTTCTACTTGCTTTGAGCTTATCTGCACTCGTTCAAGAGGTATTTTTTTGATTTCGCTTTTCCCAAATATATCCATTAAGTTTACAAATTCCACTCCATCTCCAAATGATGATTTATCTGCGTTAAAACCATTTTTGAATTCACCCAGTTCATCAAGTCTTTTTTCTTCCCAATCAGGAAACTCAGATCCGATCGCCCCCTTAAACCGAATCTCTAGAGAAAAGATTTTGTGCATTACGCCGCGTTTGTAGGTTTGTAAGAGTTCCTGTTTGCGGCGGAGTTGGGCTAGACGGCGATCGACAGCCCCCAAAAAACTAGCAATCTTTTCTTGTTCAGCGATCTTTGGAAGAGTAATTTCTAACCCAGCAAAATTCTGCTGTCCTAGTGTCTTATTTCTCCCTGCTCCCCCTGGAGATGCTAATTCAAGTAAGTATTTTCCACGTTCTCTTAAAAAGAAAAGTATTACAAATTTAAGACTAGCCCTATTTTGTTTAGGTAAAAACATCAAAAAACGATGAGAAGCAATAAACCCATTTTCATCACTACTTGTCAGAGCGACAGCTTGCTCCCAAGCAAAAACAATATTGACAACAAATGCGTTTGGATGAACCCAATAAACTCTTTTATTTCCTAATTCTCTGCCAGTTACAG
>NZ_CACA01000143.1:0-13836 GCF_000180455.1 Kamptonema sp. PCC 6506 | reverse complement strand
GTAATTAGCTAGAGTAATAGGTATGACAAAGATAGACAATTATCAATCCTTAAATACATGACAATAGACACGATACGGCGACGGGAACAAAAGACGGGTTGGATATTAGTAGCACCAGCATTAATTTTGCTGATAATCGTATTTGCTTACCCCATATTGCGGGCTTTTTGGTTAAGTTTATTTGCCCAAAACCTCGGCACTGAATTAAAACTGGTTTTCTCTGGTTTTGATAATTATACAAGAATGGTCGGTGACGGCCGTTTTTGGCAGAGTTTATGGAATACAGGAGTATTTACAACTTCCTCCGTTTTGCTAGAATTAATCTTAGGAATGGGTATTGCTCTTGTCCTAAATCAACCCTTTAAAGGTCGCGGTATAGTGCGAACAATTTCTCTCTTACCTTGGGCTTTACCAACTGCTTTAATGGGAGTAGCTTGGGCGTGGATTTTCAATGACCAATATGGCATCATCAATGACATTTTAATCCGTTTAGGACTAATTAAAATAGGAATTAATTGGCTGGGAGATCCAACTTTGGCAATGATGGCAGTTGTGCTAGCAGATGTTTGGAAAACTACCCCCTTTATCGCTTTGCTTTTGTTAGCAGGTTTGCAGTCAATCTCCCCAGATTTATATGAAGCTCATGCAATTGATGGTGCGACTCGATGGCAGAGTTTCCGGCAGATTACTTTACCGCTATTACTGCCCCAAATTGTGATAGCATTGTTGTTTAGATTTGCCCAATCGTTCGGTATTTTTGACTTGATTCAAGTGATGACGGGAGGAGGGCCAGCAGGAGGAACTGAGACTATTTCTATCTACATTTACAGTACAGTAATGCGCTACCTAGATTTTGGCTATGGAGCGGCGTTAGTAGTTTGTACCTTCTTATTCCTGGTAGCAGCAGTTGCTATTGCTGCCCATTTATTATCTAGAGCGCGAGCAAATTAGGTAACACTACCCTCTGGGTGGTATTTTTACCGCCCAGAGGGCGGCGTTACGTTTTAAAGAAGTTTCAATTGGTCAATTTAACAGTAAAAAATGGCTATTGCACGACAAAAAACAACTCAAAAAGATTTCAATATTGGCTTGATTATTTTGCCAGTTACTATTTTTTTAGTAGTCGTTTATTTCATGGGGCCGATTTTGTGGCAGGTATTGACTTCTTTCAAGGTTAATGCAGATATTTCTGCTGTTCCTAATGTCTATATTCCTAGACAAATCACCTTCGATCATTACCTTTCTCTGTTCCGCCGTCGCCCTTTCACCCTCTATATTTTAAATAGCGCCTTCGTTTCCATTAGCTCAACATTGCTGTGTTTAGCATTTGGTGCTCCCGCAGCTTATGCTTTGGCGCGGTTGCGACTTTGGGGTGAGAAAATTATCCTTGCTAGCGTCACGATTGTGACGCTTTTTCCGGGTGTACTACTATTTTTGGGGTTGTTGGAAATTGTCAAAGCTTTGAATTTAGGAAATAATTATTTAGCGTTAATTATTCCTTACACTGCTATAAATTTGCCGCTGACTATTTTGGTAATGCGGAGTTTCTTTCAACAGTTGCCTAAAGATTTAGAAGATGCAGCAAAAATTGACGGCTATAACACTTTTCAAATGCTGTGGCAAATTATTTTGCCGATAACATTACCAGCGTTAATAACAACAGGAATTTTGACTTTCATCTGTGCCTGGAATGAGTTCATTTTTGCTCTTACTTTTATTACTCGCGAATCTATGAAAACTATTCCCGTAGCAACAGCTCAACTAAGTGGAGCGTCAATGTTTGAAATTCCTTATGGCCCAATTGCAGCCGCTACAGTTTTGGGAACTTTGCCTCTGGTACTTCTAGTTTTGGCATTCCAGCGCCGTATTGTCCAAGGTTTAACTGCTGGTGCAGTTAAAGGATAATTGTTAGTGGTTAGTTGTTCGTTGTTGGAACTACCAATTAGAAAAAGGGACTAGGGGCTAGGGGCTAGGGACTAGGGAAAGAGGGGGAGCAGGGGAGCAGAGGAGCGAGGGAGCAGGGGAGCGGGGGGGAGATGGGTAATTAGCCATTAGCAATTAGCCATTAGCAATTACCAATTACTAATTACCAATTACCAATTACCAATTACCAATTACCATCATGGCCAGACTACAACTGATAGAAATCAATAAAACTTATAGTCCTAAAATTGTTCCTGTTAAAGACATTAGCTTAGATGTCCAAGAGGGAGAATTTATCACTTTATTAGGGCCGTCTGGGTGTGGAAAATCCACAACGTTGCGGTTAATTGCAGGGTTAGAACAACCGACTAGGGGGAAGATTGCGATTGGCGATCGCAACGTCACTCATCTCAGACCAGGCGATCGCGACATTGCGATGGTATTTCAAAGTTACGCCCTCTACCCCCACATGACAGTCTATGAAAATATGGCTTCTAGTTTAAAACTGCACAAAACTCCCACCGCCGAAATCAAAAGGCGTGTAGAGGAAGTTGCAGAATCACTGGGATTGACTGAATTAATGGAGCGCAAACCCAGTAAAATGTCGGGAGGACAGCGACAACGGGTAGCATTAGGTCGCGCGTTAGTGCGTCAACCAGAAGTATTTTTACTAGATGAACCATTAAGCAATCTTGATGCTTTACTTAGAGAGCACGTTCGTGCGGAATTGAAGCAGTTATTTAAAACGCAAAAAGCGCCTGTAGTTTACGTTACTCACGATCAAACTGAAGCGATGACGCTTTCAACAAAAGTTGCAGTTCTTAACAATGGTATTGTGCAACAACTCGATCCACCCCATAGAATTTACACCCATCCATCAAATCAATTTGTAGCTGGTTTTGTTGGCAGTCCCCAGATGAATTTACTGAAGCTAAAATGTGAAGGCAATGATGCTATTTTGGGTAAATTCAAAGTGCGTTTACCGCAAATGTTGACAACTCCTCCAGAGATTATTTTAGGTATTCGCCCGGAGCACGTTCGCATTGCTCAATCGGGAGATTTTCAGACAATTGAAGGTCAGGTTTATTTGGTGGAAAATTTGGGAATGCAGAATTTAATTAGCGTCCGAGTAAATGGTGCAGAAGATGTAAAAGTGCGGGCGTTGACTCCACCAGATCAAAACTTAAATGAGGATAGGGTGACGCTGGCTTTTGCACCTGAGTTAATTCACTGGTTTGATGTAAATAGTGGCGATCGGCTATGAAGGTAATGATGCTGCAAATAACTAGGATTAAAAAATTAATAACTTGATGAATTACTGCGGCTGACTATCTAGCACTGCTTTCCGTTATATCCGACAATCGATCAAGTTATTTATTTTTCAGTCCTTAGTCATTAGCCATTAGCAACTTGAGTAATTTTAGGAATCCTATCTGATTGGTAAGTAGCGATCGCATTTCTGATGAAGTGCTAATCGTGTGCTTGTGTGGAGCTGGTTCTGAATTACTTTTTTCCTGGGCATCGCATCCAAAAAGAATTATAATACAGTTTAGCAACCTAATATTAGACTGCGCTATAATTGTGTCATTGGAAAATACTAGAGAAACTCACGTTTCAAAATACAAGGTTGCTGGATAATTACATTTAGGACACTCAGAAATAAGCTTGTCTCTAAAACTGTAGTATTTAGGTATTATGCAAATCTTTCTGTCAATTAATAAAGAATAACATTGTAAACCAATAGAGTTAGGCAAAGTCAAAATATCAACTAAACGCAGTTTGTCAGGATTGTATAAATAAACTTGATCAGACTGATCTCCATCTGGTGAAGACAAGTTATTAGAACCAAAAGCAGCCTCAAAAAGATGCAACATATCAGTAGGTTCAGAGCTAGAACATATATCTATAATTTTATTGATGGTTTCATTAGAAATTTTACGCAGGTATGTTCCATGTTCGTGGCATTGCCCAATCTCTTCTATTTCACCATAAGTAAAGCAATAAGCTTTTTCACCTGTTGTGAAAGGAAGTCTTACGTATTGGTATAGATCTAGCTCTTCAACAGTACAACTTTTTAATAAATCTATTAGATAAAGATAAAATTTAAGAAGAGTATTGCTTGTGTCAGGAATTCCTATAACATCTGGCTTGGAAATGCCCCTTAAATCACTATTCCTGAAACAATGGTTTCTCACACCATATGGTAATGTTCCCTCTTCACAAGGCAATATTAATCCTTGATTTAAAACAACAATAAAATTTGTCCATACTGATGAGGTATTTTTGCACATAAAGTCTTTAACCGTTTCAGCTAAAGTCGTCCATTTCAAGCTGCAATCATATGCAAATAATATTCCGAAACGATTGTCAGAACCCTCAAGTTTTTTAAATGAAGCTATATTATTTAATCCTTCGTTTATATCATCTCGAGAGCTCAATCTTGACTTTACCTGTATAACGCCATAAACACTTTCAATTGCTAAAAATGAAAGACTTGAATAGCTAAGTAACATAGGACTATTAAGAGAGTCATAGATTGCTATGTCAATTTGGTTGCTTGGATGTCCAGTTTGAGTGACAATACGAACACTTGACTTGGAAACACCGTATTTCAAAGGAAGGTATCCTGTAGAGGATAGAAATTCTCTTAAAATCGCTTCTCGAATATCGCCCAGATCTGCTGGCTGCTTTCTGTGGGGTGATGATCTCTCATATTTTTTGAGAAGTTCATCTTGAATGAAAGTAAACTCTCTCTCCAGTCCTTGAAATTCAGTGGATTTTTCTCGAAACTCTCTAGCCTTTGATTTTAACTCTGAAATTGACTTGTGGATAGGGTCTGGCTCTTTCATTTTATGAGTATTTTTTGATTTTGATATCAGTTTATTTCCAGAAAATATCGCATATTTGTACCTTTGGTCAAGATATACTCAAAAAGTTAGGATTTTGCAGTATTTCATAGATTAAGCGTTCTAGTACCCATTATAGTCCTAAATTATCGTTACATAGCGTCATCCACAGCAGCAAATTCGATAACCCCGATAACCCCGCCACCGATATCTACCTGCAACTCGTCAAAAAACACCACTGCCCCAAATCCACAGAAGGTACACCCCGCACCCTCACCGATCTCAAAATCTACTGGCAACTCCTAGACTGGGATAAACACCCCATCCTCATGTTCTACGAAGAGGCGAAACCCCAAGGTTTTAGCCAAACTTTTCTCGATTTTCTCGATCGCTTCGACGCTACAATCTGCGTTATTACCGACTCACCCCATCCCACCATTCCCACCTTCTCACCCCAAGACCCGCACCTGATTCAAGCTATTATTACTTGGCTACAACGGACTATTTTAGAAATCTAATTTATAAAGGTTTTCCCATTAATAAACCTCATCATGGGAGCCAACATCAACTAAAACAATCAGAGATTCTTCTGACTCCTCATCTTGAGCAAATGTGAATATAATACGACAATCATAAGCGACTGAACAAGACCATAAACCCTCCAAAGAACCTGTTAATTTATGAGATTTTAAAGAGGGAGTAAGAGGATCGAGACTTAACAAATTAAGCACATTAATAATCCTGTCTCTCATTTCAGGATTCTTCTTTATAAGTTTTCGGAAAGCCCGTTTAAAGCTATTATCCCAAACTATCTTCATCGTCTTTATCATCCCATAAATCAGCAATTAAATCATTCACACTTCCTTTTTTTGCTGTTCCTTGTTTTAAAGACTCCAAAGTAGCTTTAGCATTGGCAGCAATCTCTAAACGTCGCTTTTCAATTCTTCTTTTTTTGATTAGCTCAAACAAATAGTCTTGATCGTCAAGAGAGAGTTTCTCAACAGAATCTATAATTTCTTGAAAAGATATAATGCTCATATTTTTTATCCTTTTAGTAGGCGCGTTTGAAAGCAGAACTAAAACTAACTTCCACTATTATTCCTCGATCATTTTTCTCAGTTCGTTAATATTAGAGGAAAACTTCAGTTCACCTTTTTGGTGTTCGACCTGCGCTAAATTAAAGTTATCATATATCTCATCACCGCGTTCTTCACGGATGTATTGGTTTAATAACATTTGAATCTCCTGCTTTTCATCGGTAGAAAGACCTTTAATTACCTCGACTACATCATTAAAGGTCATCATTTACCAACCCTCACGGTATCGAGCTACTTTTAATCATGCCATAGCAACGCCCCAACTCACCGAACCCAACTTCCACGCCTTCCCTCCAACTCCTCTGCATCGACGGCAGCAAATTCGATAACCCCCATAACCCCGCCGCCGACATCTACCTACAATTGGCTGCAACGCACTATTTTAGAAATTTAAAAGAAAATTTCCAGTAAAATAGGAATAACTAAGTTGGAGTCGTTTATGTCCCTCTCATCCCCTTCTCAAACCACTACTATTGAGATCGTACTTCCTCAAGACCGCAAAACAATACTTGAAAAAGCGGCAACTCTCGAAGGTCTGAGTTTAAGTGAATATCTCCTCAAGATTGCTACCGAGATTGCCGAACAATCTCTCCTGAAAACAGAATCAATTACTCTCTCAGAGAAAGACTGGGAAATTGTCACTTCTGCAATTAACAATCCTCCCGAACTCAATTCGGCTCTAAAAACTGCTATTAACCGTTATAAACAAGAAAATTTAGAAAAATAAATGGAATGGATTATTTGCTCAATTGAAGACAATCGGGCGATTAGAGATAATTTTGATTGCGGCATACCCGAATTAAACGAATATCTGCAAAAATACGCCAAGCAAAACCACAAAAAAGGTATGGCTAAAACTTGGGTAGCTATTCCTAAGTCTGGAGAAGGCGAGGTCGTCGGTTATTACTCAATTAGCATGGCTGAATTAAAACGAGAATCCCTCCCAACTCAATTGACTAAAGGATTACCCCGTTATCCTATTCCAGTCATGCGAATCGGTAAATTAGCCGTAACCCAAGCCATGCAAGGAAAACGCTTAGGAGAAACTTTATTGGTTGATGCTTTTGCTAAACTTATTCATTTATCAGCAGATATCGGAGTATTTGGTGTAACAGTTGATGCCTTAAACGAGTCAGCCAAAGCATTTTATCTGAAATATGGATTTATTCCTTTAGAAGAAGATGAATTTTCGCTTTTTATTGCCCTAACAAAAATCAGAGAAGAATTGACATAGAATTTCAGCTAACCCTCCAACTCTTCTGCATCAACACTAATACTAAAGCACCTAAACACAGCGCGGCATTAGAAAATTTTCGACCCAGTGAAACAGAAATTCTCTGCGTTTCATCACAAGATTTAGCAGAAATTTACTCCTATAGAATTGATACCGATCGTCAATCATCTTCTAGTATTAGCAATTGCTGATCCAGTTTTTTCAGCCGCTCATGTACAATTTCTTCCGAAAGAATTCGCTTGCGAATTGCTTCAGTAAGCGCTACTTTCTCAGCTAACAATAAACGCCGTCGAATCCCATCAATTTTCCCAGTCGATCCACGTTTTGGATCGAATTCATCTGGGCGACGATTGTAGATTTCCCGCAGTAATTTTTCCGCACCTGCTACTCGCACCTGATAACCTGAACGCATCTCTTCATAGACAGCTTTTGGTAACACTCCCGACTTCAACAAACTATCTAATTCATCCTGTGCTGCTTTAGATGTAATTAACTGAGCTTGTAATTCTTCTATCTGCCGCTTCGCCTCTGAAAATTTAGATAAATTTAACCGTTTTACTACCCAAGGTAAGCTCGATCCCTGACCAACTAATGATACCAAAACACAGCCGTAAATTAAAGCGATTAGACCTTCGCGGCCTGGTAATGTCGTAGGTAAACTTAAGGCTAAAGCCATTGATAATGAGCCTTTGATATTACCTAAAAAAAGTAAATGTTGCCAGGGTAAAGGAATTGGACGATCTATCCAACTAATTCCTGCTAAAAGTGGATATACTGAGAGAATTCGACCAGCTTGAAAAGCACAAATAGCAATTAAAACAGCAGGTAAAGCGTTCAATAGTGTAATCAGGTTTATTTCTACACCAATTAGTAGAAAAATAAAAGTATTGACACTAAAACTGGCATATTCCCAGAAACTTAATAAGGTAATACGGGCAGAAGCGGAAGGGGTGCGAGAAAGTCCTAGATTCCCAAAAATTAATCCAGCTACAACTACAGCGACAGCACCCGAAACACCTAGAGATTGTCCTACCTGAAAAGTGCCTAATGCAACTGCAACTGTCAATAATAAGCTGCTGAGAGGATCGTCTAAACGTTCAAATACAGGTATGCTTAAATAGCCCAAGATTAACCCAACAAAGATTCCTCCTAAAGATATAAATAGGAGGTCTTTTACTCCCTCTAAAAAGGTCAGCGAACCAGTTGAATATACTTTTAAAATCAGGTTGAATAAAACTAGGCCGGTGGCATCATTAAATAAGGTTTCTCCTTCAACAATGGTAGAAAGCCTTGAGGGTACAGGTATATTTTTAAAGACGGCAATCATGGAGACGGTATCTGTGTTTGCCAGGACTACTCCTAGAAGTAAAGCGGGTATCCAAGTCAGTCCCAGGCTAAATTTTAAGATAATCCCGATAATAGCAGAAGAAAGTATGCTTCCAGGCACAGCTAAGAGAGCAATTGGTTTAAATGTGCTACGGAGACGACTTATATCTGTATTGATACCGGCTTCAAAGATTAAAATTGGGAGGAAAAGATTTAACACTAGGGAAGGATCTAGTCCAGTGTGACGGGGGAGCAAATCTGTCACTGCGAAACCGGCTAATACTAAACCGGTGACGTAGGGAATACGAAACCGCCGCGTTATTAGGGCAACGCCTGTAGCACCCAAGAGCAAAATAATCAGAACTATGACTAATTCTGCAACGTTTTCTTGACTATTATTAACTGCGGGATCAAGGTTTCCTAAGAGTAGTTTCTCCCAAGACCACTGCATTACTTGTATCACGTCAAATTAGCTCCAAATGCTTAGTTAGTTTATAGATTAGGTCTGTTATGACTTAGGTATCGTAACGCAAATATCAAGGTCTGAGATTGCTTCGCTTCACTCGCAATGACAGAAGATTATAAAGGTATGAAATTGCTTCGTTTCACTCGCAATGACATGAGAACGTATTGATTGCGTAAATCCTACTTTTTAAGCCTTCTTCCATAAGTCCTATTTGATTAATCTTTGCATATTGATTCCAAAATTCCTAGAAATTTGAGCATCTGGCGGACTAATCCTGGTTTGGTAACAACGAGAATGGTTGATTCTTGTTCTAAGACAGTTTGACCATTAGGAATCATTAGCGGTTCGTGGGGATGAGGTTGATAGCCAATAATTAAAGAGCCAGCCGGAAAGCGTGGGTCTTGGGCGATTTCGGCAACTGTCTTAGCTGCTGCGTAACAATTGCCGGGAATGGAGAGTTTTAAAACTTCGATTTGCCCTTGTTCAAAGTGCATCATTGATTCAATTTCGGGATATTCTATTGCGTTTGCCATTGATGCTACAGCTAGATCGATTGTACTGATAACGTGGTTTGCTCCGGCAATTCGATAGGGTTCTGCGAAATCAGAATCGATGATGCGGGTGACGATATGGGGAACTTTGTAGTGCTTGGCAAGGGTGACTAGGGCTAAGTTTAAGGCATCGCTGCTGAGGGTGGCAACTACTGAGCCTGCTCTGCGAATTCCTGCTTCGATTAGTACTGTGGTGCTGACGGCGCTGCCTTCAAAGGCCATAACTCCTACTTTCTCGCGAGCATATTGGCAGACGGAGGAGTTGATATCGACTACTGCGACAGTATGTCCCATTTCTAATAACTGTTGCGCTAAACGTAGTCCTAAAATTCCCGCACCGCCTACTAAAACGTACATAGTTAGCCTCTTAGAGAATAATTCTTAATGGTACATCAGATATGCTCGCTTTAGAATTAAGATACAATATTTGAAGGCTATAGTTACAATTTGCACGGGCAGCGATCGCGTTTAGATATCTCCTGAATTTCTATGAAGATATTATCTTTAATATTTCTGCTATTGACGCTATTTATTATAGGCTGTAGTTCGGTTGGATGGCGGCAGTTTCCTCAGCCGAGAGGGGAAAATATTAATAACGCCGAGCAAGTTAGTTTAAAAAAAGTTGTTTTAGAGCGAAATTTTAAGGGTAAAATGGGGCAGACAATATATGTGCCTATTTATTCTCATATTTATTATGAAAATCCCGAAAAAAGTTTGGATCTGGCGGCAACTTTGAGTATTCGTAATACAGATTTAACTAATCCTATAATTGTTACTTCAGTACGGTACTATAATAGCGCTGGTAATTTGTTAAAAGAATATTTGGAGCAGGCGGTGGAATTAGATCGTCTAGCTTCGCTAGATTTTGTTGTTAATAGAACGGATAGAAATGGAGGGGCGGGAGCTAATTTTATTGTTGAGTGGTTGAGCGTAACCACTGTTTCTGAGCCGATTGTTGAGGCGGTGATGATTAGTGCTGTAGGAAATCAAAGTATTTCTTTTATTAGTCGCGGGAAATTGATTAAAAATTATCCTTAAATGGCTAATGGCTAATTGCTAATGGCTAATGGCTAATTGCTAATTGTTAATTGTTAACTGCTAATTGGGAAAAAGCCTTAGCGTCCCCAGTCTTCTTTTTCCTTCTACTTATCAAACTTCTGAAGGCGATCGCAACTGAAAGCCGAAAGTCAAAATTTTTGAAACAGGAATCGCAAAGATAGCATAAAACAAGGATTTTGACAAGAGGGGTTGTGCCATTTGTGATTGCGATCGCATTGAGTGGTAGCGGCCGTCACTTGGGTAAAATGTCAAAATCACCGCTCTGTAAGCTTTTCAAAAGTTGACAAATATTATATTCCGTGTACTTAGCTTGGTTAGGCTACAAAACTGTCAACTGTGGGGTAATGAAGCGGATAAAAGTAGTTTTGAGTAGTAGAAAGTAAATATTCATCTTTTGGAGGCGCTGATGTACTACTTACTCATCAATAACAAGAATCAAGAACTCAAAGAGCTATTTCCCGAAGGGATTCCTAGCTTTGGCCCCACTCCTGACGACTTCATCGAGATTTATGACGAGCTGAGCTATGAGCTAATTGATATACAGCCAGCATTTCGAGTCAATGTCAAAGGGTTGACAACTCAGCAAGAGCTAAGATTATTTAATCTCTACGCTGCAAATGCAGATGACCCCCAGATGATCGTTGATTCCTTCCAGTTGTTAGAGCATGGCTGGGTGACGATTCCGGTGGAGGAAGTGGAATCAGTGCTGTGGCGCGAAGGGGAGAGGGTTTTTGCTTTTGGCGGCGACTTGAGTGCTGCGATCGCCAATTAAGGCCAACCTATCTCTATTTTCTTACCTCTTGAGAGCGATGAAACCTAAAAAAATCCTTAAAAAAGTTATTGACGCAACTCTGGCGTGGGTTTGGGAGGGTGCTATCCCATCTAGAGTAGCGATCGATCGCGAATTTAGCCTCTGTATCGCAGACCTCATCTGTAGTTGTGACTGCGATCGTACACATCAGTAACAGCTCATCACTTAGTTTAAATCGATGCCGTCACTCATTAGCCTCGAAATAATCACATTCCTCCGAGTGCGGCTATCACTTATGCTTCTGGAGAAAGGCGAGATGATAAGACTATCGAGTTAAGCGCCTCTTGTCTTATGTCTACTGTCCCCATTCTTCCCAGCACCCTCACTGTCACAGCTCTTTTCAACTCTATCAATATTTTAGGTCTTCGTTTTGTCAAGACCAAAAAATTGCCCGCTCAAAAAGCCAATCCTCAAACAACCGTAACTTCTAATAAAACTGATAGAAGCTTTTATCTTCAGGGTGTCAAAAAACTTGCCAAACAAGACTTTGGAGGGGCCATAGAAAATTTCAACATGGCTCTAAATATTAATCCCGATTCCGCTTACGCTTACAACGATCGAGGCGTGGCTCGCTACAATTTGGGTGATAAATACTCAGCTTTACAAGATTTAAATATGGCAATCAAGCTCAATTCCAAAAATGCTAAATTTTACAGTAATCGGGGATTTATTCGCAGTCGCATGGGAGACGAAGCCGGAGCTCTAGTTGATTACAGTTTAGCACTAGCCATTAATCCTAAATGTGGTAAATCTTACTTGAATCGCGGGATTATTCACTACAACTCTGGGAACAAAAAGGAAGCACTAGCAGATTTTAACTCTGCGATCGAGCTAAATCCCCATCAAGCTCAAGCTTACTACAACAGAGCTGTTACTCGTTCAAATTTAGGTGATAGTAATGGTGCAATCCATGATTTAATGAAATCAGCTCAATGTCGAGGTTCTTTGTAATTTGTGATTAGTTTTTTACCATGAATATTCATGGCTATGCGATCGGAGTAGATATCGGCACTACCAGCACTAAAGCTGTTCTGTTTACAGAAAAAGGCGAGCAGGTTGGTCAATATTTCATCGAGTATCCCTTGTCTACACCCGCGACGGGAGTAGCAGAACAAGATCCAGAAGAGATTTTTGCAGCCGTTGTTAAATCAGTAAACTCAGTAGTAAAAAATAGCGCGATCAATCCGGCTGAAATTTTGTGTTTGTCCTTTAGTGCAGCAATGCACAGCTTGATTGCGATTGATAACAATAATAAGTTGCTTACTAAGAGTATTACTTGGGCCGATAACCGCAGTGCTAAACAGGCTATTTTACTCAAACAACAGGAAAAAGGACGCGCTCTTTACCGCCGCACAGGAATGCCAATTCATGCGATGTCTCCTTTGGTAAAATTAATTTGGCTTCGCAACGAACAACCAGAATTATTTAATAAATCTGCTAAGTTTATTTCGATTAAAGAATACGTTTTTTATCGATTATTTCAACAATATATAGTAGATTATTCCATAGCTTCGGCAACGGGGTTAATGAATTTACAAGCATTAGCTTGGGACAAAGAAGCACTGGAAATAGCAGGAATTACTGAACAGCATTTATCGCAATTAGTCCCGACTACGCATATAGTTCCAGATATTAACCCAGCTATTGCTGCTGAGATGGGAATTCCTGCAAATACGCCTATCGTTGTCGGTGCTAGCGATGGCGCATTATCTAACTTAAGTGTCGGGGCAATTTCACCGGGAATCGTAGCGGTGACACTAGGAACTAGCGGGGCAATTCGTGCTGTTATCGATCGACCTCAGACAGATCCAAAAGAGCGATTGTTCTGCTATGCTTTGACTGAAAACTATTGGGTAATTGGCGGTGCTGTTAATAGCAGCGGGATAATTTTGCGCTGGATTCGCGATAATTTAGGAGCAAATGAGGTCGCGATCGCCCAACAGGAAGGTCAAGACCCTTATGACTTATTAATTAATCTAGCACAAACTGTACCTCCCGGAGCGGAAGGTTTGATTTTTCATCCTTATTTAGCAGGAGAGCGATCGCCGCTTTGGAATGCTAACGCCAGCGGTTCTTTTGTCGGGATGACTCTGCGGCATACAAGAGCCCATTTAATTCGAGCAATGTTGGAAGGAATCGTTTTTAATTTATACTTAGTTGCAGGCGCTTTACAAGAGGAAATTGGCGAATTTAAAACGGTTAAGGCAACGGGAGGGTTGATGAAAAATAACTTTTTTCGGCAACTTTTGGCTGATGTTTTTCAGTGCGAGATTAACGTACTAGATAGTTATGAAAGTGGCAGTCTGGGAGCAGCAGTTTTAGGACTTTACGCACTAGGTAAAATTTCTGACTTAAATGCTGTTTACCAGATGCTCGGACAAAGTTCGCAATACCGACCAATTCCCAAAAATGTGAAGGTTTATCAGAAAATTATCCCTGTTTATACTCGCATTTTGCAGCAATTGCAAGGGGAATACGATCGCCTTGCGGTAATGGCAACACAATTGAGTGATAAATCAATTT
>NZ_CACA01000144.1:0-53420 GCF_000180455.1 Kamptonema sp. PCC 6506 | reverse complement strand
TATAGCAATCCTAAATCATTTGTGAATTTCTTACTCCCTCCCCTTAGCAAGGGGAGGGTTGGGGTGGGGTAAAAAATTTACGATTCATTTAGGATTGCTATAGATAACTAAATCCTTCTTCCTTCTTCCTTATACTTACTTGCGCGACAGCTTATTCACTCAATCGATCGGGATTAATCCCTTGAGAACGTAAATACTGAGCTAAACGTTCCGCCCTTTGGTGTTCCTGTTCCGCCCTTTGACGTTCCTGTTCCGCCCTTTGACGTTCCTGTTCCGCCCTTTGGTGTTCCTGTTCCGCCCTTTGACGTTCAATTTCAATTTGTTCTACTGCCCAAGGTAGCAAATTCCCAGATTCATCCCACCAACGCAACCAATAACTCGTATGTTCTTCCTTTTTCCCTCGCCATGTTCCTAAAAATAATCCCATTTCAGGCATCCAATGGCGACCATTTTCCTGCGGTATTTCTAATTCATACCGCTCTCCTTGTAGGCGATAAACTTCTAAAAGTCCCGCGTCTGGCTCAAAAATTATATATGTTTTAACTTTCAGAACTTGTTCGTAAAAAAACCATTTTCCCGGCGGATATGTGCGCTTTACTGAATACTCACCGCCATCAGTTTCTGAGAGAAATTCCATCACAATTTCCGGGACTTCTCCTTCTAAGTTTGATGTATAACTCCTCCGGGATTTTGCTTGTGCAAGTGGCTCAACTGAAGGAATATACACCCAATCTGGGGCTTTAATTACTAACTGTTCATCAATGGTGGCACAGAGTCCAAAATTGGAGGCGATTAACATTTCTGGCTTGATAAAACCAATTAGTTCTAGGGTTTCTCGTAAAGCACCAGCAATCAAGGGTTGACCAGTATTTTCCACAGGTTCCTCTTCTAATTTATAATCGTCTGGTAGTTTTTCCCAGGTGATTTTGATTGGGGCTGTTCTGAATTGGGTGGGGGATTGTGTCATCACCATTGTTTTTGCTCTCCTATGTTATCGAGAGAAATAGAATCTAGCGATCTCTGAGTAATTATAATGCAAAAATTATAATGCAAAATCCCGGAGATTTGGTGACTGCTTCAAAGCCATCAAACCCCCAGGATTTTAAAACTATCTTCTCTAGAGAAGATTAAATTATCTCGAATCGATCGCTATCTACTCAGCAGTAACTAATTCTGTACTACCAGTACCACGCTTGCGGGTAAGCGTATTGTAGAGCATTTGACCGATCGCTTTCACTAAGCTGCCTTCCAATTCCATGAATAATTTCATGTTCATGCCAAAAGCTGCGTTTGCTTCATCGACAATGCGATCGCAAGTAGCATCATCCAAATCTAAACTATCCAGAGATTGACGGTAGTTATTTTTAAACGCCTTCTCATCTGGAATTCCAGGGAATTCGTAGAAATCAGTACCAACCCCATCCGACAGATTCATCGCCCGTACAGCAATTCCTTTGAGAATTTGACCGCCGGACAAATCGCCGATGTAGCGAGTGTAAGAGTGAGAAATTAATAATTCCGGTTCTGTTGCCGAAATTTCTCTAATTCTCTCAACGTAAGCTTTAGCAGCCTTCGATGGGGCTACCACATCGCGCCATTGAGGGCCGTAATAGTAGGCTAAATCGTTCTCTAGGCTTTGTTTGCGATTCAACTCAGGAAAGTAAATTTTGGAAACAACGGGATGATTGCGGTGGCGTTCGATTTCCTCTTCCATTGCTGAGTAAATGAAATAGAAGTTACCCACCAAAGGCCGGTATGAATTTTTTTCGACAACGCCTTTTAAAAAGCACTTGACAAAACCCACGTTTTCTGCCATCGTGTGGGCTTTTTTCGTTCCTTCACGTAATTTGGCTGCTAAGTTGATGGTCATAATCTAATATTTTTCTAGAGTTCAAGTTTTGTGTTTGCTGGTCAATTCACGAACCAGCTCAAAGTCACCTGAATTGCTAGCGTAAACTGATTTGATGAGAAATTTTATTACGATTTATATAGCTAGGGGAAGAAGGGGCTAGGGGCTAGGGGCTAGGGGCTAGGGGAAGAGGGTTAGAGGGTTAGAGAGTTAGAGGCTAGAGGGTTAGAGGGCTAGAGAGTTAGGGGAAGAGGGGGTATAGAATCAATGGTTTGGGCTATTTAGAGTGTCCTAACTGTCTTGGTGGTTGCTATAAAACTTAGGCAAAAAAGCCGGTTTCTGGGAAAAATTATCGATATATCCGAGAAATATTAGCAGAAACCGGGTTTTTGACCGCGCGTGTAAGTCTTGCTGGAGATTAGTCGTAAGGTGGGCGCTGCGACTTAACAAGCTTTCTCCTGGGATTGTCTAATCGCAGCGCCCACCCTACAAATTAAATATCCAAGTCGGTAAGGTTGAGTTTGGGGCCGTAGGTTTCGATGAATTCGCGGCGAGGTGCGACGCGATCGCCCATTAAAATTGTAAAGATACGGTCGGCCTCAGCAGCATCTTCAATTTCAACTCGTTTCAGCGTCCGACTTTCAGGGTTCATGGTAGTTTCCCACAACTGTTGTGGCATCATTTCACCTAAACCTTTGAACCGCTGAATGGTGTAGTTAGCATTAGCGGGGAATTCGTTGCGGATTAGGTTTTGGAGTTCGCGATCGCTGTAACAGTAGAAATGATTGCGTCCTCGTTCTACCTTATATAGTGGAGGGCAGGCAATGTAAATATAACCCTGATCGACAAGCGATCGCTGATAGCGGTAGAAGAAAGTCAACAATAACGTGCGGATATGGGCTCCATCTACGTCAGCATCAGTCATAATTACGATGTGGTGATACCGCAATTGAGAAGGATCGAATTCATCGCCTCTGATCCCTAATCCCAAGGCAGTAATTAGTGATTGAATTTCATTATTCTTGTAGATTTTGGCATCATCGGTTTTCTCAATATTGAGAATTTTCCCGCGCAAAGGTAGGATGGCTTGAAATTGGCGATCGCGTCCTTGTTTGGCACTACCACCGGCGGAGTCGCCTTCCACGAGATATATCTCTGATTTTGAAGGATCTCTGGAACTACAATCAGCCAATTTCCCTGGCAAAGGAGACGATTCTAGGACTGATTTTCGCCTTACTAAATCGCGGGCACGGCGGGCGGCTTCAGCAGCTTTAAAGGCTTGAATTGCCTTCTCTAAAATGGTGTCGGCAACTTGGGGGCGAAACTCCAAATATTCTGTTAATACTTCGCCTACCAAGGAATCGACAATTCCCCGAACTTCAGTATTACCTAACTTGGTTTTAGTTTGACCTTCAAATTCTGGGTCAGGTACTTTTACAGAAATAACGGCTGTCAAACCTTCCCGAATATTTTCACCGCCGAGATTAGGTTCGTTTTCTTTAATCTTATTGCGTTTGCGGGCGATCGCGTTCATTGTCCGCGTTAACACCGCCTTCAACCCTTCTAAGTGAGTACCGCCATCGATGGTACGGATGTTGTTTGCAAAGCCGAGAACGTTATCGCTGTAGGCATCAATACACCACTGCAAAGAAACTTCTACTTGTACATTATTGCGTTCCCCTTGAATGAAAATTACTTCTTCATGTAGGGGTTGCTTATCGCGGTTCATGTAAGCGATGTACTCTTTAATACCGCCTTCATAGCAGTAAGTTTCGATGTGGGGTTCGCTGCTTTTGAGCAATTCCAATCTGCGATCGCTAAACGTAATTTTAACGCCAGCATTCAGATAAGCTAATTCTCGCAACCGCCCGGAAAGAATGGTATAATCAAACTCAATGCCTGTACTAAATATCTGCGTATCAGGCAAGAAAGAAACTGATGTACCACTGCGATTTTCTTTACTCGGCTTGTCAACGAGGTCGGTGACGGGAATACCGCGCTCAAAACGTTGATTGTGTACCTTTTTATCGCGCCAAACAGTGACTTCCACCCACTCAGACAAGGCGTTGACAACGGAAATACCGACCCCGTGTAACCCTCCAGAAACTTTGTAGCCGCCGCCGCCAAACTTACCGCCGGCGTGCAACACTGTCATTACTGTTTCTATTCCCGATTTGCCCGTCTTGGCAACGATGCCGGTGGGAATACCGCGCCCGTCATCTGTTACAGTTACGGAACCATCGGCATTGATGTCAACTTCAATGTGAGTGCAGTGGCCAGCCAGCGCCTCGTCGATGGAGTTGTCCACAACCTCGTAAACTAGATGGTGTAGTCCTCGCGGGCCTGTTGTACCGATGTACATCCCCGGCCGTTTGCGGACTGCTTCGAGACCTTCGAGAACTTGAATTTGATCGGCGCTGTAACTGCTGGTCATACTAAATAGCTCCAATAATGGGGTATAAGCCCCTAAAGCTGCTCTTAAGCAAAAACTGTAAAAATTATAGCATAAAACGGTTAACGGCGCTGCTAGGGCATTCTCAAGATAAATTTATTGGGGGGATGCACTCCTGAAGGTTTGAGCTATCGCGCCTGTTGACATTTGGCGGTGGGACTGCTAGCAAGGTGAAGTTAGGGAGTGCGATCGCAGATCGTACACCAATGTTTCACTACTAGATAATAAATAGCGATCGATTAGGATAAAATAACTGGAGAAAATATTTTTAGTCTATACTAGAAATGCAGTTTGAGTGGGATGAGAACAAAGCTGAGTCTAATTGGCTTAAGCATAACATTAAAAGCGACAAAAACAGAGCGCAAGAGATATGAAGAAGGAATCTGACTTCCCGTTCGAGAGGGCAAGACGAGTCACACCAGAAGAAAGCCAGAAATTCAGATCGGCAATTTCTGAACAGTTTGGCATCAAGTTAAGAGAACGAGATTTACCCGCCAAAAATGAAGAAGAAAAGTATGAATTAATTTCGCTCAAACTTCACCCGAAAGTTCTAGCTTGGGCGATCGAAGAATCCAAAAAAAGAGGCATTGGCTATCAAACAGTGATTAATGAAGTCCTGTTAGAGCGAATTAGCTGATGGCGATCGCGCTTGCAAAGATTGCAGAAAGGGCGATCGCTCTAGCATAAAGGTAAATCAATCTTTTAGTAATTCTTGCTGGCGCAACAATACCCGCTCTTGACGTTTTGTAACGGCTGTATTATGAGCCTGGATTGCTTGTTCTACGATCGCGATCGCTACATCAGGGTGAGCTTCCAGATACTCTGTCAACTTCTCTCGCACAAGAGATTCAATAAATTCTCTTACTTCCAGATTAGCTAGACGAGTTCGGGTTGGGCCTTCAAAAATCGGATTCGGTAGCTTAACAGCAATGATGCCAGTGTAGCCACAATTGAAACCATCCATCCAGCCTAAATTTGTGTCTGCATCTTTAAGCTTGCCTAGCTTGTGAGCGATTGCGCTCACCGTGCGAGGGATCGCTAGTTTTAAGCTCTCTATGTGAGTACCGCCATCGATAGTACGGATGGAGTTGGCAAAACCCAACAGTTTGTCGTAGCCATATTCGCTCGGAACGTACCACTGAAAGGCTATTTGTACTTGTATACCGTTGCGATCGCCCTCAATATAAATCACTTCTTCGTGCAGAGGTTCTTTGTCAGAGTTTAAGTAGGCGACGTATTCCCGGATGCCGAGTTCAAAACAGTAGGTTTCGATGCGGGGAGAACTGCTATCGAGCATTTCCAAACTGTTGTCAGTCAAAATAATTGTCAGACCAGGATTGACATAAGCAATTTGCCGCAAATGAATGGCAAAAGTATTGTAATCAAACTCAATGCTAGTGGTGAAAATCTGCGAATCTGGTTTGAAAGTAACTGAAGTTCCCGTGCGGTTTTCTAAGCTGGGTTTGGCTATCAATTCGGTAACTGGGATGCCTCTCTCAAAACGCTGAGTATAAATTTGTTCCTTCCGCCAAACTGTCACCTCCAACCACTCGGACAAAGCATTGATGACTGCTATTCCAACTCCATGTAGCCCCCCAGAAACCTTGTAGCTGTCGCGATCGCACCATTCCCCTCTGTGAAGAACCGTCAAGACTGTTTCTACGAATGATTTGCCATTCTTAGCAACGATATCACTAGGAATGCCGCGCCCGTCATCTGTTACAGTCACGGAACCATCAGCATTAATGTCAACCTGAATGTGAGTGCAGTAGCCAGCCATCGCCTCGTCGATGGAGTTGTCCACAACCTCGTAAACTAAATGGTGGAGTCCTCGCGCGCCTGTTGTACCGATGTACATCCCCGGCCGTTTGCGGACTGCTTCGGTAGGTGTAAGAATTTGAATTTGATCGGCGCTGTAATTGGTCATACTAATATGGCTCCAATAATGGCGTATAAGCCCCTAAAGCTGCTCTTAGTTAAAAACTGTAAAAATCATAGTATAAAACGGTTAAAGGCGCTGCTAGGGCATTCTCAATATAAATTTATTGGGGGGATGCAGTTCTGAAGGTTAAGCATCGCGCCTGTTGACATTTGGTGGTGGGACTGGTAGCAGTAAGTTGGGGAGCGCGATCGCAGCGAGACGGAATTGCGGAGTCATGGTTCTGAGGTACTGTGGCGCGATCGCACTTAGGAAGAGCATAATGAAGGGCGATCGCTCTAGCGTAAAGATATCCTCTTAAAGTCGAGACAGTAGTTCTTGCTTCTTGGCAAGAAATTCTTCTTCCGTGAGAATGCCTTGCTCTTTCAACTTACCCAGTTTTTCGAGAGACTGATAAATATTAGCAGCATCATTCCCCTTTTCATTTTCTAAATCTGAAACATAACTTTTGCCTTTCTCAAAGGCTGAATCATAAACCGTTTTCACTTGTTCTTCAACAAAGTTATTCAGGGAACCACCGCTAGAGAAAAGATTGATCGCAACCTGTCCGACTGCATAAGTCGAAGCACCAGAAGCGATCGCCATCGATGCTCCACCAATCATCGTACCCAAACCAGGAAGTGCTTTGAGAAAACTCGCCCCCAGACTAGCAAGGCTAGTACCTGTAAGCGCTGAAACAAATGTTTTGCCCATGCTCTTAGAATAGCTAACATCGTAAACAGCGGCAATTTGCTGGAGCATTTCCAGTTGAATAGCAGTGACAGCAACAAAATCAACCAGTGGGATTGGGATTAACCCACCACCCATTGCCCACAATACATGGGATCTAATAATCGCCTCGGCTTCAGTTTGTTTGCTCATAAAATATAACCTGTCTCAAGTTTTTGATGTCTCTATTTTGGCTAATTTATTGGTAAAGTGCCAACTTACTTCCCACCAATTACCACCCAAAAACAATCTACTCCTTTATTCGGCAACAAAACTAACTCGCCATCCCGACTCGTCGCCAATTTTCCCAGTGGGTTCAAAGTCGGTCAAGAGATGCAAAAGCATCTCGATAGTTTTGTATTCTACCATTGGGTCATGGGGTCTGCGATCGCCAGAATCAATCGACGTGCAATGGCTGATGCCTTTTAAAGAGAATCTTTAATTGTATACAACTTCATGTAAATTTGGTATAAGAGTTTGATAAATTTAGTTGGGGATGCACTTCTTAAGGTTTCAGCGATTTAACAGTTTAGCAACGCAGGAGTTAATGTCTGAAGTGACGACAGGTTTAATTGTAATTTGTGGTGCGACGGCTACGGGAAAGTCGGGACTGGCTTTAGCCTTGGCTCACAGGCTAGAAAGTGCGATACTTAGTGCAGACTCGCGCCAAGTCTACCGCGAGTTTAACATCGGTACGGCGAAACCAACGAAGCGCGATCGCGAGTTAGTACCGCACTATTTAATTGATATCTGCGATCCTACAGAAACTTTGACAGTAGCAGATTACCAACAACAAGCTCAAATCTTAATTGAAAAGTTCCATCAGTCTAACACTATGCCGCTGTTAGTGGGGGGAACTGGCTTATATATTAAATCAGTCGTGCAGGGTTTGAAGATTCCCAGAGTCGCACCCGTACCAGAATTGCGATCGCAACTTACCGCACTAGGTCAACATCAATGTTACGCTATGCTGCAACAAGTCGATGCGATCGCAGCCAGCAAAATTCACGCCAACGATCCAGTCAGAACCTTAAGAGCCTTAGAAGTATTTTATGTCACAGGGCGTACAATTTCCGAGCAGCAAGGCGAAAACCCGCCAACTTATCCGATTTTACAGATAGGTTTAGATTCTGAAGCTGGATTAGGCGATCGCATTCAACAACGCACGGAGGAAATGCTAGCATCTGGTTGGCTAGATGAAGTACAATTTTTGTGCGATAAATACGGCTTTGACTTACCCCTACTAAACACGCTAGGTTATCAAGAAATGAAGCAATATTTATCTGGTAACATTAGTCTGGTTGAAGCTAAAAATCTCACAGTGTTGCATACGCGGCAATTTGCCAAACGTCAGCGGACTTGGTTTAAAGCCTATCCTCAAATTGAATGGTTTGATGCTGATATGCCAGATTTGTTAGATAAAGTGTGGCAGCGAGTGCAACAATTTATCTATATTGATTATAGGGCTAAACAATGAATATTGCTACATTAAATTTTCGATCTTTAAATTTAATCATCTTCCCAGATTGGAATCAATCCGAAGAATCCTTATACTTAGATTTAGAACAAATAATCAAAGCTATCCTGACTAATCCCGACAAAGATAATATTGCACTGCTAATAGATAGCAGCAACCTCTCTGCTGAGTCTGAATTAGATCCCAATCTGATCTTATCAGGAATTACGCTCGATTTGCTTTTCCAAGAAGATTTAGATACCGACAGCGAACCGGAAATAATTATACTAGAAAATCTCGCTCAAAAGGATTGGCAGAATATTTTACCTCAGATTCAATATCGGATTAAATTAACTACGGAAAATGAGGATGCAATCGCAGATTCAGGATTCGCGAATATTCCCACATTAGAAATAGAAGAAGTAAGCAAACCGCAATCATTGAAACTAGAACCATCATTACTTCTAAACTTAGCAAACCAATCTTACCAGCAAGGTAGATATGAAGAAGCAGTTAGCCGTTATCAAAGGTTATTGGAAAGCCAAACCGGAGATGCAGAAGTTTATTTTAGCTTAAGCGAATGTTGGAGAAATCTTAAGAAAATAGAAGACGCGATCGCCATTCTCCAACAAGGCATCAGCATTTACCCTACCACAGGTAAACTACACTTTTACCTAATTACAATATTACAGCAAAATGGATATACCAAAGAAGCCATCTCAAGTGCAGAGACAGCAGCCGAATTAGTCCCAAAAGAATACGTTTTTCAGCTATTGAAAAATTTACTACTGCCAATAGTTTACGATACTCCAGAGGAAATAGAATATTATCGCCAGCGATTCATTCAAAAGCTACATACTTTGATTCAACAAACATCTCTCCAAACGCCTGAAGATAAAATCAATACTCTCATAGGTATTGGTTCCTACACTAATTTTTACTTAGCTTATCAAGCTCATAACGTTGTAGAATCGCAATCAAAGTATGGTAACTTATTACATCAAATATTAGCAGCAAACTATCCCCAGTGGGTTGAGCCGAGAGCGATGCCTCCATTGCCAGAAAATGGTAAAATCAGAATAGGCTATATCTCCAATTACTTGCACTCTTATAGCGGCACTTTATGGCTAACTGGTTGGTTGCGTTACAGCGACAAAAGCAAGTTTGAAATTTACAGTTATTATACAGGAAACGATCCAGATTTGATCACTCAACAATTCCGAGATAGCAGCGATGTTTTTCACCATATCCCTCACAACTTAGAAGCAGTTAGCCAACAAATTATTGCCGACAAACTGCACATACTTGTATTTCCAGAAATTGGCATGGATGCACCTACTATACAAATAGCAGCTTTGCGTCTTGCTCCCATACAATGCTCAGCCTGGGGACATCCCGTAACATCGGGTTTGCCGACAATTGACTATTATTTATCTAGTGAATTGATGGAACCAGAAAATGCACAGCAACATTACTCGGAAACCCTGATTCGCTTACCTAATATCGGTGTTGCATACCCGAAACCAATTGTGGGAAAATTAACTAATACTCGCTCCGATTTTAACTTGCGAGAGGATGCAGTTATTTATTTATGCTGTCAAGCTCCATTTAAATATTTACCACAATACGATTATATTTTAGCTAAAATTGCCCTGCGCGTTCCCCAAGCTCAATTTATTTTTCCTCGCGGGGAATTGTTGCGAAAACGCCTGAATCGTGCTTTTGCAAAGGTCAATCTGAATTATGAAGATTATTGTTTATTTATGCCAATCGCCACTCGCCAAGATTATATCGCCATTAACTTTCTTTCTGATGTCTTTTTGGATACTTTTACTTGGTCTGGCGGGAATACTTCCTTGGAAGCGATCGCGTGTAATTTACCCATTGTAACTTGTCCGGGAGAATTCATGCGCGGTCTTCATGCTGATAGTTTCTTGAAGATGCTAGGAGTGACAGATACCATTGCCAAAAATGAGGTTGAATATATTGACATTGCTGTTAACTTGGGTTTAGAATTAGAGTGGCGAGGTAAGATTTCAGAAAAGATGAGCCAGCGGCAAGATTATCTTTTTGACGATCGAGTTTGTGTTGCTGGTTTAGAGAATTTTTATCAAGAAGTTACAGAGAATGAAGATCAAATATTAAAGGAGATATTAAGTGAATCACCTAAATAAAAGAGTTTCAGACTATTCTATTAATATAAGTCATTGTATATTAGCAGACCGTAATTCTTAGTAAATAATGTTGAGCAACGAGAAAATATAATGTGTGGATTTGCCGGATTTATTGACTTCCAAGATTCTCAGCAACAGGAATATTGGGCATATCTTACCCAGATGGGGCAACAATTATTTCGACGTGGCCCTGATGACGAGCAAGTTGTTAACTCTCATCCTCTTTGGTTAATTTTTAGAAGACTTTCGATTATTGATGTAGATGGAGGAGTGCAACCGATTTGGAATGAAGATAATACAATGTTTGTGGTGGTGAATGGGGAAATTTATAACCATCTTGAGTTGCGATCGCAATTAAGAGAAAACCATCACTTTCGTACCAAATCTGATGCAGAGATTGTGCTACACTTATATGAAGAACTGGGTGCTAAAGCTCTCGAATACCTCAACGGAATGTTTGCGATTGCTCTGTGGGATGGTCAAAAGCAACAATTATTCTTAGCACGAGATCGGCTTGGTATTAAACCTTTATATTATGCTCAAGTTGGTTCACAACTGATCTTCGGTTCCACTTTAGCATCTCTGCTGGCTCACCCTAATACACCTTGGCATCCTCAGTTTCAAGACTTAACTAATCTCAGCGCTACGACTTCCTTTGTCAGAGGTATTAATCGCCTGGCAGGGGGACATTACCTATTATTCGATGTCACTACAAAAACCGTAACTCCTCAATGTTATTGGAACTTAGCTGATTATTTAGTTACTGAACCCGTAAACGATCGGCGCACTCCCAGCGATTATATCAGAGAATATCGCGACCTATTTGTTGATAGTGTAAAGAAGCGCCTAATGAGTGATGTTCCCGTGGGAGCTTGTTTCAGCGGTGGACTCGATTCCGGGGTAATTGTGGCCGTTGCGCGTCAGGCACAACCAGATTTTCACTGCTTTAATATTTGCGATGATAACACCCGCGAAAATGGAGATTTTCAAGCAGCATATCAGCTTTGCCAACAGTTGAAACTTCCATTTCATCCGATTTGGTTTGACCCAGAAATATTCTTAGATCAACTCGATTTTTCCTTAGAGACACTGGAATATTTTATTTGGTTAATCGACTCTCCTAAATTTAACTTGGAGTGGATTTATAAGCACGAACTCTATCGTTATGCTAACACCGTAATGCCTGAATTGAAGGTGATGCTATTAGGACAGGGTTCAGATGAATTTGCTGGTGGTTACTCTACAGCCGACGATAAAACAGTCAAAAACTGGCAAGAGTATAACTCAGAACTGGCTAGCAAACAAGAGTATAATCTCCAACGCAAAAAATCGACTGGACTTAAGGATGGTTCTTCTGTATTTGATTACACTCTCCAATATTGTCCTCCTGGTTGCACAAGCTTTCAAAAAGAAATGTTGATGGAAATTTATTCCCTACAAGACTATAACCTCTGGCATGAAGACCGTACTTCTATGAATCAAAGTATAGAAGCTCGCGTGCCGTTTTTAGATCATCGTTTGGTGCAATATCTCGTTTCAATTCCACCACAACATCACCCTACACTGTTTTGGAATAAGACTATTATCCGCCAAATGGCTCAAGAGTGGTTGCCAAATGATTTTGTCTATCGCCAAAAATCCCACGCCACAGAACCTCAAATCTACAACCGTATGAAATATAAAATTGTGCAGCGGATTTTTCCCGAATTTAAGCAAAAGTATATTGATAATCGCGATAAGTCCTTATTTAAACCAGAAACTATGCTGGGATGGTTCGAGCAACCTCATCGCAATCAAAATGGTATTCTTGGCTTTGAGCAGTTATTAAATGGGATGGCAATGACTATTTTCAAAGAGCTTTGCCGCGAGAGAAATTCTATAATACCTGGAGATTATTTGTATGGACGATCGCCATTAGAAGTCCGTTTGTAGCGAGCTTGCGGCATTCTGTAGTAAAATCCAATTTGGGAGAAAGCTAGGGCTTTAAGACCTTTGATTCTTGATAATAAAAGTTATTAGCTTGCTTACTAAAATAAGCCCTGCCGATCGCCACAGGTACGGGAGAGCCTTAAAGTAGTATCATCTAAGATGTTTAATCAAGCATACAAACTCGCCACATATTCCCCATAGCCATTATACACAATAGTCGGGCGAGTTTCCCAGGAAAAACTCGAACCAGGGCCAACTATCCGTTCCGTCGCCTGCGACCATCTCGGATGCGGTTTCTCTGGATTCACATTCGCCTCAAACCCGTATTCATTAGGCGAAATCTTATGCCAAAATGTTTCTGGCTGATTCTCCACAAAATCAATTTTAACAATTGATTTTGCGCCTTTAAAACCATATTTCCAAGGAATAACTTGCCGCAGCGGAGCTCCATTTTGCTTTGGCAAAGACTTCCCGTAAATACCAGTCGCAAAAAATGCTAAATCGTTCGCCATTTCCTCAATTCGCAAGCCTTCCGTATAAGGCCAAGGATAGAATTGTGACAAGATACCAGGGCCTTTGGTAATCTTAGGATCGTAAAAAGAAGTGAAGCGCACAAATTTAGCATTCGATAGCGGTTCCACATCTGCCATCAGTAACTTCATCGGAAATCCTACCCAAGGTACTACCATCGCCCAAGCTTCAACGCAGCGGAACCTATAGACTCGTTCTTCGATGGGGAATTTTTTTTCTAGGTCGTCTAAGTCGTAAATCCGGGGATTTTTTACTAAACCGCTAACTTCTACCTTCCAATTATCTAGCGGCAATCTTTGCGCCGATTGCCAAATTGATTTCGTGCCGCCGTATTCATAGAAATTATTATATTTTGTTGCTAAGTCTTCCTCAGTTATTGATCGGTCAACTTGGGCAAAATTGGGATTGCGATTTAACCCTGGATATATATGATTTAATCCTGGGGTGGATTGAGATATTGACTCAGAATTGCTGTTGCAGCCAGTAAGTGGAAGTAGAGAAGCGCTTAAGCCAACACCTATTAAGCTGGTGACAAAGCGGCGGCGATTCATAAAAATAGTTTCCGGTGTTACTTCCCGTTCGGAAATTTCCCAGGATTTAGGAATATGGATTAAGGGCATAAGTGAGTTAAGTAGGCTAGATGGACAAAATGCTATGTCGAGGTTGGTGTTCGCATTTTTAATTTTTATGCGATCGCACACCGCAATTGTGGCTAAAATGTGGGAAACAATTATCATAGAACAAATATTCTTTACTTGTCGGTAGCCAGCATCCCATCTGATGACTCTCTCAGGCATGGGGAAGGAACAAGCGATCGCGACAAGTCGGGTTTTCCGGTTCCCGAAACAGAAAAACCGGAAAACTATTTGCCCATAGGAAGCGGTACAACCCGCCCCGCTTTCCTCCCCCACAAACCTTGGGTCTGCTGGGGGTCTCTAGCGGAAAGACCGATGAGTTACTGCATCAATCCCAATTGCCAGAACCCCCAAAATCCCGATTGCAGCACAACTTGCTCTAGTTGCGGCGGGGATTTACTATTAAAAGATCGCTACTGTATCCTTGATACTCTTGGTCAAAGCCTTAGTAGCCGCACTTTCTTAGCGATCGATCGAGATAAACCATCCCAACCCCACTGCGTAATTCAGCAGTTTTTTCAATCAGAAGTTGGCGATGACACTCAGAAGCAATCAGCAGAGGTAAATTTCTATTTCTCTCGTAAATTTCACGCCTCTGCCGTGATGCTGGATAAGTTAGGCCAACATCCCCGCATTCCTGAATTGTGGGCATCTTTTGAACAGAACGGTTGCCTCTATTTAGTCCAAGAATACATCCCAGGACGCAATTTAGCAGTTGAAGTCTCAGAACAGGGCGTTTTTAAAGAAGTTTCAATTTGGCAACTGTTAAGCGAATTGCTACCAGTTTTGCAATTTATCCACGATCGCCAATTGATTCACCGCGACATCAAACCACAAAATATTATCCGCCGATTCCCCCAAACCTTAACCAAGGGAACAAAGGGCGATTTGGTCTTAGTTGATTTTGGCGCTACTACCCCTGCTAATGGCATTTGGCCCAAAACTAAAGCAACGGCCGGTTCTGCCGAATATTCTTCCCCCGAACAAATCAAAGGCAATGCTACAACCTCCAGCGATTTGTATAGCTTAGGCGTGACTTGCATTCACTTACTCACGGGAGTTTCGCCCTTTGATTTGTTTGATATTAAAGCCGATGCTTGGACGTGGCGGCATTATTTGAAAGTGCCAGTTAGCGATCGCCTCGGCCGCATTCTCGATAAACTCGTCCAGCGCGACCCCTTAAAACGCTATCAGTCAGCAACCGAAGTTCTCAAAGACCTGAAATATGGCCCCACACCCTTAGAGTTAACACACCATAAACCCAATTGGGCTTTAACTGCTTGGGGAGGGGTCGCCCTTGCCGTTTTATCGATCGCCTTTAACCATCGTCTACCATCTCCCCCACCGCAGACAGCTTTCACCGCGCCAGAACCCGCTGCTACCATTCCCGACATCCGCTTCCCACCCCCGCGAATTGATGATTTCGCCCTTGAAAGGTCGAAAGAGAACGCACCGGTAAGAACTTTAGCATTTAGCGCCGGCCCTGTGTGGTCAGTAGCAGTTAGCCCCAATGGTCGCGTAGTTGTGACTGGGAGCACAGATGGTACAGTTCGGATGCTACACCTGCGTACTGGCAAATTGCTGAAAACGCTGAGGGGACATTCGGAGGCAGTTTGGTCGGTGGCCGTCAGCCCGGATGGGAAGGCGATCGCTTCTGGCAGCGCAGACGATACGATTAAAATCTGGGATCTCTACACTGGAAAACTGAAGCGAACTTTGTACGGCCATACAGCCGGTGTTTTCTCAGTGGCTTTCAGTCCCGATGGCAAGGCGATCGCTAGCGTTGGTAAAGACAAGACAGTAAAACTGTGGGACGCAGACACCGGCAGAGAATTGGAAACCCTCAAAGGACATTCCGCCGGAGTCCAGTCAGTCGCTTTTACCCCCAACGGCAAAACTCTTGCCACCGGCAGCGATGACGGTACCATCAAGCTGTGGAACTGGCGGACTGGCAAACTAATCCAGACCCTCAGAGGGCATTCAGACACAGTTTGGTCAGTTGCAATTAGTCCCGACGGTCAAACACTTGCTTCTGGGAGTTGGGATAATACGATTAAACTGTGGGATTTGAAAACTGGTACATCCCGACAACCTCGCGGTTTCTTATTACGAACTCTAACCGGCCATCTAGACAAAGTTCAATCCTTAACTTTTAGCCCTGATGGAGAAACTTTAGCTAGTGGTGATTTGAGTGGCACGATTAAACTTTGGCAGATGGGAAGCGGCGGTTTAATGGGTACGCTTAAGGGTCATTCTGCTTGGGTGGAAGTCGCTTTTAGTCCGAAGGGTAAAACATTAGTTAGTGGCAGTTTTGACGACACAATTAAGGTGTGGAGTCTTTCACCATAAAGGTTAAGTAGGCGGACAAAATTGATGTGATAAAATTAGATTTTAGATTGTGATTTTCAATTCAATCTAAAATCTAATTTTTTATTGTGTTGGCGTGGCAGACAACAAATCATATCATGTCCGGCAAATTACTTACGATATGTCATTGTTCGCTGTGCTCCGCAATCGCCTAGTCTCTGCGATTGCTTCGGGCAAGATCCGTACCCTCGCAACTGCGCTTCGCTTCGCTCGCAATGACAAGTATTTAACCAAACATGATATCAAAATAACGCTTGGCAAGGCTGAAATCAACACTCAATAAAACTGAAAATTAAGTTGGCAATGAGTGATAGAATAGCTAACTAGCTTAACTATAACTACTCAATCAATGCCATCATCGGGAGTCCAATACTTAATTATCAATGCCCTAGACACTCTGGACTTGCTCATCTGGAGGATATATGATGAAGAAAAGGGATTTTGGTACATTGAAACCCCAAGTCAAATTTTACCAAGGGCTGCTATACTACAAAGTGGCGAGGTTGTTCGTATAGACGAGGTTGCGAACTATGACGAATCAGAATCAAATTAGGAAAGAGCAAGATAGAAGATTAGGAGAATTAATGGCGATCGCGCGTCAAAGATTCCTCGATGCAGGCGGCGATCCTCGACATTTGCCATCCGGTTTAAAAGGCGATGATTACATGACAGATGCAGAAAGAGAAGAAGCACTTACAATAGCGCGATCGCTCTTTAACGACGAATATATCAACAGCTATCTTGAGAAAAAACGTCAAAACCAGTTAACAGTTAACGGTTAACGGTTAACCGTTAACTGTTAACCAACAAAATTAATCCGTACTCCCAGTTTGAATCGAATCCTTAGAAGCCTGCGTCCACTCAGTATGGAAGAACTCACCGCGAGGCTTATCAGTCCGCTCATAAGTGTGAGCGCCGAAATAATCCCGTTGAGCTTGCGTTAGATTTTGGGGCAAGCGATCGCGCCGATAGCTATCAAAATAGTCTAGCGACGCACTGAAAGCCGGGACAGCAATCCCCAACGTACTCGCAGTAGCCAACACCTCCCGCCAAGCTACCTGCCGATCCAAAATTGTCTGCTTAAACTCTGGCGCTAGCAACAAATTCGGCAACTTAGCATCATCATTGAAAGCCTTCTTAATCTTATCCAAAAACCCGGCTCGAATAATACAACCGCCTTTCCAAATTCGCGCAATTTCACTCAAAGCCAATTCGTAATTAAACGACTTTGATGCCGCACTTAACAGCGCCATACCTTGAGCGTAAGAGCAAATCTTCGAGCAATAAAGGGCATCCCGAATCTTACCTACCAACTCCTTCGGATCGCCCTCATATTTAGCAGAAGGCCCCGATAGTTCGCTAGAAGCTTTAATCCGTTCGTCTTTGTAAGAAGACATAATCCGGGCATTGACAGCAGCAGTAATTGTGGGAATACTTACGCCCATATCCAAAGCACTAACTACCGTCCAACGACCGGTACCTTTTTGACCCGCTGAGTCCATAATCACTTCAACTAAAGGCTGCTTAGTGTCGGGGTCAGTGAACTTGAAAATATTAGCAGTAATTTCAATCAAAAATGAGTTAAGTTCGTCAGTAGTGTTCCATTCTGCAAACACTTCGTGCAACTGTTCGCCATTGAGTCCGGCCACATTTTTGAGCAAGTCGTAGGCTTCAGCAATTAGCTGCATATCGCCATACTCAATGCCATTGTGTACCATTTTTACGTAGTGACCGGCACCGCCAGGGCCGATGAAAGTCACGCAAGGGCCGTCGTCTACTTGAGCGGCAATTTTGGTCAGAATTGGCTCCAATTTCCCGTAAGCTGTTTGCGTACCTCCCGGCATCAAACTAGCACCATTAAGAGCGCCTTCTTCGCCGCCGCTGATGCCCATGCCCACAAATCCCAGTCCTGTTGCTTCTAATTCTTTGGTACGGCGTTCGGTATCTTCGTAGAGGGAATTGCCGCCGTCAATGATCATGTCTTCCGGGTCTAGCATGGGTTTTAGCTGCTGGATGACGGCATCAACGGGCTTGCCGGCCTGTACCATGACTAGGATTCTGCGAGGACGTTCTAGAGATTCCACAAATTCTTGAAGAGTCTGGGTGGCGATTATATTCTTGCCTTGGGCGCGTTTAGCCATGAACTCTTCGGTTTTGGCGTAGGTGCGGTTAAAGACGGATACGGAAAAGCCGCGACTCTCTACATTTAGCGCTAGGTTCTCGCCCATAACGGCTAGACCAATTACTCCAAAGTTTTGCTGTGCCATAAATCTTTGTTGACTCTGTTGTTGGTTTTGGGCTTGGATTCAATTTACTTTAATTTTTCTATTTGATACCTGGTTTTTGATAAAATTGGTAAGGTTTTTTTAAGATTTCCAGCTATACAAAGATATGCAGGATACCATAAAAAGGCAGTTATAAATATTGTGCGGTAACGATAGATACAATTAAACGAATAGCTAAGATAAAAGTTAGGAGGCGATAACAATGCAGGAATTACAGCACCTTGCGGCTTGGGTAAAGGAGCGCTACGCTCAGGAGTACATTTTGACGTGGTTGCTGAGTCAGCCGGGTCTGTGGTGGTCGGATGGGGAGGTTTACCAGGCGGCGATGCAGAGGTCTGGGAAGTTACTTAAGGAGTACGTTCGGAAGAAGCAAGAGGGTGAGGTATTCCAGGGAATTGCAGATAAGTTGGTTCAGGATGAGACTTGGGACGCGGTTGCAGCTAGTTTGGGTAAGATTTTTGGGGTTTACCAGGAGGAGTTGGTGAAGTTGCAAGACCCCAGTCGTAGGGATGAGGGGTTAAAAAAAACATTGAGTAGTGGGGAGTTGAGGGTGCAGCCTGCGTCTGTGTTGGAGGTGCAACAGGCTTTGCCAGATCCTTATGCCGATCCTTTGACTAGACGGTGAGCGGAATTTGGGGTCGGGCGTATAACCTTATAGTCAGCAAGGCTTTATCACTTTTGATTCCAAAAGGGTCGGACGTAAACTTCTAGCAACGTAAAACACCATGATTCAAACCATAGCCAAAACAGTCACTTTTGATGAGTTCATCGCGTGGTATCCAGAGAACTCTGTCCACAAATACGAACTACACAAAGGAGTAATTGTCGAAATGCCAAAACCAACAGGTGAACATTCAGAACTTGGCGGTTTTCTCAGTTTCGAGTTAACTCTTCTTTGTCGCAGCAATCAACTTCCTTACTTTCTTCCCAAGGAATGCGTAGTCAAGCACCTTAGCGATGAATCTGGTTACGAACCAGATGTTATCGTCTTGGATCGGGAAGCTGTCGCCGCCAACGAGCCGCGTTGGTCAAAGGAATCCGTCATTACAATGGGTTCGTCAATTCGTCTGATTATAGAAATAGTCAGCACCAATTGGCGTGATGACTATTTCACAAAAGCTAGGGATTATGAAGAATCTGGGATTCCTGAATACTGGATTGTTGACTACCGGGGTTTAGGTGGCAGGCAGTTTATCGGCAACCCAAAACAACCTACCCTCTCCGTTTGCCAACTGGTTGACGGTGAGTATCAGGTCAAACAGTTTAGAGGCGATGACCGGATTGAGTCGCTGGCTTTTCCAGACTTGCAACTGACGGCCGAGCAGATTTTTCGAGCCGGTTTGCCTCCAGGTGAGTCGAACTAGAAGAGTTTACTCTTCTGTGGATCGCATTGCTGAGACACATTAAAATTAGTACAATAAAAGGTCTTAGTAACTAAACATTAAAGGCTTATGTCTAAGAATTTTCCCACGATTAGCACTTCGAGTGAAATCATGGGTGGGACTCCTGTTTTTATGGGCACTAGGGTTCCTGTGGAAACACTTTTTGACTATGTAGAAGCGGGAGAATCAATTGATGATTTTTTAGAGGGATTTCCCACTGTCACCAGGGAACAAGTAATTGCACTGTTGGAAGAGGCTAGAAAGCAATTAATTGGCTTGGTGGCGTAGGATGAAGATTCTCTTAGATGAGTGTATAGATCGCAGGTTGGCAAAAGAGTTTGTTGGCTGCGATATAAAAACAGTTCCACAGATGGGATGGGCAGGTATTAAAAATGGTCAACTGCTTGCTTTAGCAGAGGCAGAATTTGATATTTTTATCACTGTCGATCGTAATTTGTCATTTCAGCAAAATTTACCACAGTTTAATATTGCTGTAGTTGTTTTGGAGGTATCCTCTAACCGCTTGGCAGATATGAAGCCAGTGGTGCCAAATGTTCTGGCTATTCTAGCTACAGTCACTAAAGGTAAAGCTACGGTTGTTAGTGAGTAGTAGGAGCGCATGAATGTATTTTTTTTCAGTTGCTTGATTAGCCCTCATTAAACAACTTCTTCGAGAGATAAATATCCATCAACAGAAATGTTTGCACTTGCTAGTTCAACAGATGTTACACGCCAGCGATTGTTTTTTACTTTAATAATATCACCAGCTATAGGACGAATCCGCGTATGCCACCGATAGTAAGATATCTCTTTTGTTGTATCATCTTTTTTTAGCATATAGATATTTATCTTTTAATTCCCATGCAAAATATTGTAAATCATTACCACGCCGCGCAAAATCTTCCCACTTATAGACTGCATTGTTATTCAACGATTCAACTGAAAAAGAAGCATCCATCAATTGTGGAACTACATCATCACGAATACTAATTGTTGCTGATAAAAAATTTCCGTCTTTGGTGCCCGTGTTACTATTAAAGTCAGTTGGTAGGACAACTTTAGAAACTTGCACTTGCCAACCTGCAAACTGTAAGGTGTCACCAACACGAGGGATTATAGGCAACCATACATACCACGAACCCTCACCTATTTTATTGCTCTCAATTGCACGATCACCCCTCAGCATAATATCTAAGCTATTAACAAAAATATCAGAATACTTAACAGATAAATTATCACTGGACTTAAGTCTGACACCTTCATTATCAGGATACTTTTCGATCTCGCACAAATACCACTGTGTTTGCATTATGATAACTCCTAATTTGATACTTACAATATTTTACCTCAATATCACGACAAGCGCATCTCAAATACTATGTTAAATTAGTCAACGCGATACGCAAAAAAACCCGGTTTCTTTGAACAATCCCGGCTATCCGAGAGATATTGACACAGAAACCGGGTTTTTGACCCCGCGTGGGTAACTCCTCACCAATTCAAGCAAAACTTGAAGAACCCAAATCCGGGGGTACATCTTGCCAACGTCCTTGGCCGACAGCCCGAATTGCCTCTTTAAGTGAGATATCACCTGTATAAATGGCCCGGCCAACGATCGCGCCTGTCACTCCCAAAGGTTCCAAAGCCAACAAACTCAGCAAATCTGCGATCGAACTCACGCCGCCAGATGCGATTACAGGAATAGCCACAGCATTTGCGAGTTCTCGTAAAGCCTCTAAGTTCGGGCCAGAGAGAGTTCCATCCCGTTGAATATCCGTGTAAATAATCTCCGCTGCACCGAGTTGAGCCATTTGGTGCGCGAGATCCGTTGCTAAAACTTCCGAGGTTTCTAACCAGCCTCTAGTCGCAACTTTACCGTTTCTCGCATCAATTCCCACCAGAATTTGACCGGGAAATTCGCCGCACAATTCGGCAACTAATTGCGGCTTTTCAACTGCTACAGTCCCCAAGATAGCCCGTTTAACGCCTAAATTGATGAGGGTGGAAACTGAAGCGCGATCGCGCAAACCGCCACCGACTTGACAAGGCACATCCACTGCTTTGACAATGGCTTCAATTGCCTTTTGATTGACGGCATGACCTACTTTCGCGCCGTCGAGATCTACTAAGTGCAATAGCGTCGCGCCTTCATCTACCCACTGTCTAGCCACTTCAACGGGGTTCTCATTAAAGGTTTGCGATCGCGCATAATCTCCCTGATAGAGTCTGACGCACCGACCTTCTAATAAATCAATAGCTGGAATTACATTCATTATCTTTCGTAGTAGCGACTTTAGCCGCTTTTTTATAGGTTTGATAATGACTAAAGTCATCAATACAAAGTATGTTACCAGATGTTCGTTCATAGTATCAACTTTAGTCACTTCCTTGCGATTGCAAATCATCATTAAAGACATTACTACAAATGATGATTCCAGATTTCAAACCGATGGTCGTTGGATTTTTGTAGGAAACATCTGTCGAAAGGCTGAATTGCGTTGATCTGGTGTTTCTTTTGCCCAACTAGACAAACTTTCATAGAAGAAGAAAGACACCCCAGCTAATCCGCGCTTACGCACTTCTTGAACCTGATCTTGAATTTGTTTAAGCGGGATAGAGTTATTTTTCAATCCTGTTAAAATTCCAATCCCCACAGGAATATGACCTTTAGCCAGCTTAACTTCTTCTCGCTCTAATTCAGCCACAAAACGGGGTAAATCGTTCCGGTAAACTTGAATGATAATTTCTTCGATGAAACCGCGCCTTTCCCAAGTAAACCAGTCCTGTAAATGAGCAGGTAAGGCAAAGTGTAAAGGGTTAGGAGAAAGGGACATAATACATTTAGGTTTGCGGAATTTTACAGCCCGGAAAATTCGCCCCATGAAATCATTGATTTTATCAGCCCGCCAACGCCCCCAGAAAGTTTCTCGGAAGTCATCAGAGGGAGATTGACCATTAACTTCTTTTTTGTACATTGCCACTGTTAAATTATCATAGCCAAATTCAGCAGGCAATCCAAAATGGTCATCAAATTGTATCCCATCTATGTTATATTTAACCACAATCTCGATAATTAAATCTAGGATGAATTTCTGTACTTGAGGGTGAAAAGGATTCAGCCAAACGCGGTCATCTTTGCCTTCTTTCCAAATAGTTGTACCGTCGCGACGTTTAGTCAGCCAGTCGGGGTGTTTTTTAGCTAATTCTGAATCAGCGGGAGCCATAAAACCAAATTCAAACCAAGGAATAACAGCCAATCCTTTTTTATGTGCTTCCTCGACGATTTCTTTCAGTACATCTCGTCCTTTTAATCCTGGTGTTGGTTCCATAGCTATACCCATTGCTCCTTTAGCTATAGCACTGGGATAAAGGGTATAACCGCCTTGCCAAACGGTAGGATAAACTGTATTAAAGTTGAGTTGAGCTAGGCGATCGATGGCTGTAGTTACATTTTTTTTAGAATATAAAACCTCGCTATCAATGTTAGTGAGCCAAACACCGCGTAATTCAGTTCTTGGCAATTTAGGCGGCGTTTGACCATAAACTAATGGGGTAGCGATCGCGATCGTCGCCGCTGTCATTGCAAAGGTAATTATTAAAGCAATAATCCGCTGCCATCTGTACAGTTTGAACATGGTTTTTATTCCGTTTTGTTTTAAATTACCATCAAAGTTTAGCCTTTGCAACCGCCAAGGCGGTTACGATACTCCGATGCTCAGATGCTCAGGGAAGAAGGGAATAGAATCAGCAAGTTTCAGCAAATCAGAACATCCTAACTGCCAAGAAGGTTGCTATATCAGGATTTACGCACCCAACCAAAGAAACCGGGTTTTTTTACGAAAATACTTCGCCCTTATCCACAGATTCTCTCAAAAACCCGGTTTCTAGAACCATGAGCGTACATCCTATATTAAGCTACTGAAACCCACTTATTCTCTTCCCTATTCCCCTATTCCCCTAGCCGTGAGCATCGTAGCCCCTAGTCCCTAGCTATAAATCTGCCCTTACTACAATTGTTAAGAATAACCTTGCAATTTCATCACTCGCCGATAGCGTGATTCAATCTCGCTAACCGTTTGAGATTGGCGATCGCCACTCCATTCGCTTTGCTCAAATAACTGCTTCCTTAACTCATCAACATTTATCGTTTTTACCTGACCTTCAGATACAATTTGTTTGCCATTCACCCAAACACTATCGACTGCTTGAGTTGGGCGACCCAGTATTAATAATCCAATCGGATCGGTACGCGGCAATAATGACAAATTGGTAAGATCGTAAAGTACAAAATCCGCCTTTTTTCCGACAGTTAGAGAACCAATTTCATCGCCCATATTTAAACCTTTAGCGCCTCCGATTGATGCTATCTCTACAGACTGACGCGGTGTAATCCAGTGACGGTAATCTAAATCTGTGATATTGTGCAAAATTGAGCCAATTTTAATCGCTTCCAGCAAATCCTGAGAGTCATTACTAGCTGAACCGTCACAGCCAAAAGATATATTTACTCCAGCTTGACGATATTTAATCAGCGGTGCAATGCCGCTACCTAATCGTAAATTGCTAAGAGGATTGTGGACAACAGTTGACTGAGTTTCTGCCATAATAGTAATATCAGCATCATCCAGCCAAACGCAATGAGCCAAAGAAGTTCTGGCACTGAGAAAACCGATTTCTTTCAGATGTTCAACGGCGCTACCACCGTATTTTTCTTGAGCTAATTGTTGTTGAGCACGGGTTTCTAATAGATGAGCGTGGCGGCAAAGATTGTGGCGATCGCTCAATTCTACACAGCCTTCAAACAAGGCATCAGAACACATTTGCATCCCCGTCGGTGCTAACATGATATTCACGCCTTCTTCAGGTCGATGAAACCGAGCGATCGCCTCTTTCATCAACTCTAAAGTTGCCCCTGTCGATCGAATGTAGGGTGCATGATCCATGTCAGCGCCACCAGAAGGCATACCCGCCGTCAGGGATTCATCTTGAATCAGGGGGCCAATGAAAGCGCGAATGCCAATTTCACGGTAAGCGCGATCGGCAGCAGCGATCGCTTCCAACTCTTGTCCCGGAATCAAAACCAAATGATCGACAACAGTTGTACCGCCTGATAGCAGCGTCTCCACCGCTGTACCCAAGGCACTCAGGTAAACTTTCTGGGCATCGAGAGGGGTAAAATCGTATAGTTCCGCGATCCACAACTCTAACGGCAGAGGCGGAATGATCCCACGCTGCCACATTTCCGAAGAATGGGTATGTGCATTGACAAAACCGGGCAGTAGCAACTTATTTCTACCATCGATCGCAGTCGTACCCTCCGCAAGAGTTGCCGTTTGATTCGCGATCGCCGTGATGCGATCGCCCTCCACCTGCACGTTAGCGGTTTGATAACCGCCTTCAACCGCAATTAAAACATTCTCAATTGTAAAACTCACAGATTAACCCTTCTACAGCACTTAGATCAATTATTATTTAATTTTGAGTTGATTCTTAAAAAAGTGTTAGTGAATACCTATTCTTACTCTAAAAATGGGCTAATACAAGTTAGTCACGACTTACGCATCCTCTATCATTTTTTGTCAAAAGCGAGTCAAGCGCAGCGCAGTTGCGAGGGTACGAAGCAAGCCCGAAGCTTTTCTCTTACCCCGATACTGTCGTTACAATGCGTAATTCCTGTTGGTGAGAAAAAATTGCGTTCAACCATGAAATAATTATCTCAACAGAAACAACATGAATCTCTCATCTCTCCGTACCTTGGGAATACCGCCGAATGCCTGGGCAGTTGATGCAAAAATTGCCGATATTACCCGCCCTCCCCTCCCACCTCAACCTATCACCCTAGAAACAGAAACCAAAACCCTGCGCCTAGATTTAGCAAAAGCTGCCATTTTAGTGATAGATATGCAGAATGACTTCTGTCACCCCGATGGTTGGTTAGCACATATTGGCGTAGATATAACACCAGCCCGCAGGCCAATTAATCCACTAAAAATATTATTACCGACATTGCGATCGCAGTCAATTCCTATTATTTGGTTAAACTGGGGAAACCGCCCCGACTTGCTAAATATTAGTGCCGGATTGCATCATGTTTATAAACCCACAGGTGAAGGTATTGGCTTAGGCGATCCGCTGCCTAAAAATGGCAATCCCGTACTCAGGGCAGGAAGTTGGGCCGCCGCAGTTGTGGATGAATTAGAACAGAAACCGGAGGATATTCTTATTGATAAATATCGAATGAGCGGTTTTTGGGATACTGCTTTAGATAGTATATTACGAAACTTAGGTAAAACTACAATTTTCTTTGGAGGAGTAAACGCCGATCAATGCGTAATGGCCACACTACAAGATGCCAACTTTCTTGGCTATGATTGCATATTAGTTAAAGATTGTACGGCTACTACATCTCCAGAGTATTGTTGGCAAGCCACCCTTTACAACGTTAAACAATGTTTTGGCTTTGTGTGCGATTCTCAAGCTATATTAAAAGCAATTAATTTTGTTAACTGTTAACTGTTAACTGTTAACTGTTAACTGTTAGTTGTTGGTTGTTAGTTCTAGGACTTACAAGGGTGGCCCAGAAACCGGGTTTTTTACGAAAATACTTCGTTCCCGCCCACAGATTCCATAAAAACCCGGTTTCTCTACTCATAGCGCATAAGTCCTGAATTACCCAATTACCAATTACCAATTACCAATTACCAATTCCCATTACCAATTACCATGATCGACCATTGCATGATTCCCGTCGCCAAGTCTCCCAAAGACTATCAAGCGTTTCGCATCAGTCCCCAGGATACCAATCGCTTAGCAATTATCTTCGATCCAGAAAATGCTCAGAGTTCATTAACCGTTTGCGTCGAAATTTTTGATGTCGGCGGCAAAACTCCTCCAAATCGTCATCAACTAGCCGTAGAAATGTTTTTTATTCTCAAAGGAGAAGGACTGGCAACCTGTGACGGCAAAACTGTTAAAATTCATGCAGGAGATAGTTTATTAGTGCCAGCAACCAGCACTCATTTGATTGAAAATACTGGAAAAGAACGCTTGTATGCTTTGTGTATCATGGTTCCGAATGAGGACTTTGTTGAACTGATTCGTAGTGGTACACCAGTGGAATTAGATGCTGAAGATATGAGAGTGCTTAGACGTTCAGATGTATTGGTCTCATGCTGAAGAAAGAATAGGAAATAACGAAGAAAATGAATATCATTTTGCATATCACTCACCGTCAACAATGGGAAGAAGCAAAACAAATCCAAGCTTATCGAGGTGATACGCTAGAGACTGAAGGCTTTATCCACTGTTCGACGCATCAGCAATTAATCAAAGTAGCAAATAAATTCTTTTTTGGTCAAAAAGAGTTGATGATTCTCTGTATTGACTCAGATCGAGTTCAATCTGAAGTAAAATATGAGGAAGCTGATGGAGATAGCTTTCCTCATATTTATGGCCCGCTGAATATTGATGCGGTGTTTAAAGTAATTGAGTTTGAATCAGGGGAAAATGGCAAGTTTGAATTGCCGGGAGAGATGAGTAAGATTAAATGATATTACTTTTAGGCAGCATCAACTAACTTCTGCACATGATAAACAGTTCCCCCTGATTGTTGTACCTGTACGGCGATCTGATTATTTTGCTCATTAACCCAGGTATCCTCTGTAGAATAAAATTTTATATATAGGACAATTATAGCATATTACTAACCAACTTCGCAGCCAATTCTAACGCTTCTTCACGAGTAGAAATTCTACCTTCAACTCGCGCTAACTGAATCTCTAACAACAATTGTCCAATTAACGGACTTCTAGGCAAATTAAACTCTGCCATTAAATCATTCCCACTAACTAACTGTGTCGGATGAGCCACTCGATCCTCTGCATCCAAATACCGATGAATTAAAACTAAAATTACATCAAATGGTACTTCGGCAGCCAAAGCAAAAATAGCTAAAGCTGGAAATACATTTCCCAGATCTCGAAATAAAAAATACTGCTCTCTCAAAGACAATTCATAAATACTATTCTCTTTCAATTTTGGCAAATATTTTAATAGTGAAATAACGCCCTTAATCTCCGCATTGCTGTACTTCAACGTCATCAACTCAACCTCAGCAACCACCGGATCTGGATTCACTAAACAGGCTAACTTAGCAATAGCTAATAGAGGTGTTTTAATCGTATCGCGAACCCATTGGGATAATTCCACAGCCAAATTCGGCCAAACTGGTGCTAAAGTAATAACAGCAGTATTAATCCTTGCCAATCTATCAAAGCGATCGCCCGCACTCGGAAACCAGACTGAGATTAAATTATCTTCCCAAGCGCGACAGATCCAAGGAATACCCTGGGGATTATTCAACAAATAACCCAACTCCGATCGCACTCGTTCCACAGCCACTTGACTTAATAGCGGCGCTAACTCCCGGATGGTAGCATGAGTTTCAGGCGCGATCGCAAAATCTAACTGAGCAGCTTGACGGTAAGCTCTCAATAACCTTAGCGGATCGTCGCGTAAATTTGCAGGCGAAACCATCCTAATTATCCGCGCCTGTAAATCCGCTTGACCATCCACAGGATCGATAATTTCCCCAGTAAAAGGATTGTAGGCGATCGCATTCAATCGAAAATCCCGCCGTCCCAAATCCGCCTCCAAATTCCCCCCCTCCGCCTGAGCAAAATCAGCCGTAGCGCCCTCAAAAACCACCCGCGCAATTTGTCGCTCCGCATCCAGCAAAACAAACCCAGCCTGATACAGATTAGCAATTTTACGAGCCGTCTTCACTGCCGGAGCCAACATCACAAAATCCAAATCCAAATACTCAGAAACTCGCCCCAGCAAAGCATCCCGCACCGCACCGCCGACTAAATAAGCAGGCCCAGGCAGCTCTTTCAACTCAAAAGGCCAAGTATTAGGAGATAATGTAGAAAGAGAAATACTAGACATGGCAACAAAAATCAACTCAGCTCTCAAGCCAATAGCATCCTGTCTAAGCTACATTAACAGAATCCCCAGTAAATTAACCGTGCGATCGTTTTTTTGAAATGCACAGAGGAATTTAGCAATGTGTATTTGTATTAACTGCCACTACGTAGACCGTTGTCTCACCTACAACGCCGTAGAAACCCAACACCAGCAGCCTCATCTCACCGAAACCCCCGATTTCGACCCCATTGAACCCAGCATCAACGTCAACATCCGTACTCGTCAAGAGGAAATAGAAATGGAATGGGATGTCGTCGGTTGTCTGAGTTTCAAGCAAGAAACAGGGAAATGGGCGAGATTGCGGCCAGGAGAATTAGTACCAACCTAAGTAGCTGGAAAAAATAAAGAATGTCATTGCGAACCCAGCGAAGCAATCTCAAAGCGCAAGCGAATTGCTTCTGTTTGCTTCGTTCCTCAGATTGCTTCGTTCCTCATTGTGGCATTTATTGGTGTTGCTTCTTGTTTATTCATAAGCTTTGTCAAGTTTTATGATGATTATCTACCAATTTTTCAATTAAAATTTGGAGTTTCTTCACAGCAAAGTTGTCAGCGAGTTGTCGTAATTCATTAATTATGGGTGCGTAAGTTTTATCTGCGCCTTCTAGCTCATCACACATTAATTTAATTGCCTTTATATTTCCCTTCAATGCGAAATCATAAAGCTTTTCTAATGCTGTGTGAGGTAGAACTACTTTTGCTATTAATTCTTCTAATTGGACTTGTGTTGGCATTGTTTTTTGTCCCAACTCTGTTGATTTTTCTTCCCACAGCCACTCCAGATTTAAATGGTTTCTTAACACCTCTAAAAGCAGATCGATTTCAATGGGTTTTGGTAAAAATTCATTTGCTCCTATTTCAAAGCTTTGCTGTTGTGTTTCCTCAAAAATATTGGCGGAACAAATTACAACTGGCACTTGTTTAAGTTGGGTATCTGAGCGAATATAGCGGATCATTTCCCAGCCATCCATAATTGGCATATTTAAATCAGCAACAATTAAGTCAATATTAGAGTTTTTCGCGGCTTTCAATCCTGCTTGACCATCAGCAGCTTCTATCACAGAAAAACCGATTGATGAAAGAACGGAGGTAATAATATGACGAGCTTCAAAACTGTCATCTACAACTAATATAGTTGGGCTTTTTCCTTGGATTCCAACGATTTTACTGGTGGATGGTGAAATAGATGTTGCTTCGGGAAGAGTGAAATTAACCGGAAGTTCTACGTCAAACCAAAAAATACTTCCTTCCCCGAATTGACTAACTACTTCTAACTGACTTCCCATCAAATTTACTATTCTTTGGCTAATCGCTAATCCTAACCCTGTTCCGGTTGCCATTCGCGATTTGTCTCCCACTTGCTCGAAGGGTAAAAATATCTTATTAAGCTGTTCGGAAGTCATACCAATGCCAGTATCTTCTATGGAAAATCTGATTTTTGCCGCTGAAAATTGGTTGTTTTCTGTCTCAGTTGTCCAGAGATTGTTATCCTCTAAGGAACATTCACTTTTGCTCAGGATTTCTACCTTAAAGCTGACTCCCCCGCTGTCAGTAAACTTAATGGCATTGCCAATGAGATTGATTAAAACTTGTCGCAATCGTTTTTCGTCAGCATAGATTTTGAGAGGTAGTTCAGAAACTTTTGGGGGAGAGAAGTCAATACTTTTTTGAACGGCTTTAATTCGGCAAATTTCAGCAACGCTAATCAGAAAATTATGGAATCTCAACTCTGTTGGGTAGAGATCGAGTTTCCTAGCTTCAATTTTTGACAGGTCTAAAATGTCGTTAATTAAGGTGAGCAAATGGTCGCCGCACTGATGGATAATCCGAATTCCTTCTAACTCTTTAGAGGCTAGCGCTTGCGATCGCTCTAAAATTTGAGCATAGCCTAAAATGCCGTTGAGCGGTGTTCGCAGTTCATGGCTCATGTTTGCTAAAAATTCACTTTTAGCGTGGTTAGCAAAATCGGCGGCAACTTTAGCTGCTTCTAATTCTTGGGTGCGTTCAGTAACTTTTAACTCTAAATTCCGCGAATATTCTTCTAACTGATTATTTGCTGTTTCTAAATCACTATTGGCTGTTTGCAACTTTTGATTTGCTGTTTTTAATTGCCAATAGTTGTGGTGATTAGTGGTTAAAATTGCTGAAACGGTCAAGGCAAGTAACGGCGAGAAAACGGGAATTACCCACCCCCATAAAAAAGCAATAAAGCTGATGCCCATCAGACCAGCTCCTGCGACTAAAATATATAAAATAGTTACAGTTGAAAAGTTGTTTTTCTTTAAATAACTTGATGCCAATAACGTCCAACTTCCAGCAGCACCACTGAAAGACCAAAAGGCAATCCATACCCAGTTTGCTTGCTGATTCCAAACTCGCAGTAGAGGTCTTCCTTGGAGAGCTGCGCTTAATATTTGACTGGTAATATTGGCGTGAATTGCTACACCAGGAGTTAATTGAGGTGCAGATAGTAAACTGCTGCTGTAGGGGGTGCGAAAAATATCTTTGAGGCTGTCGGCGACGACACCGACGAAGACTGCGCGATCGCGCATCAGTCCTTCAGGAATCTTACCTTCGAGGACATCAGCCATCGATATGACTAGGAAGCTTTCTATTGAACCCCGATAATTCACTAAAATCTGATAGCCACCTTTACTACCAGGAGCAATGTAGCCTCCTTCTTCCCCTGTTAAAGGTGTAAATGTAGCCTTACCCAGCCCGATTTTTTGATGTTTGGCATCAATCATCCGCAGTTCCACTTTTTGTGGTTTCAGATAATCTAAGGCTATCCTAACGCCTAATCCCTCTCTAAATTGTGGGCCGACAGACATCAAAGCTCGTCGCACTTTGCCATCTGCGTCTAATACTAAGTCGGAAGCTGCGACTTGATTCGATTTCTTTAAAGTTGGTGGCGGTGCTACAGCATTACCCACAACTTTTTCAATCCCGATCAAGTTGGGTGTGGACTCCATGAGTTTGACTAATTCTTGATGTCCTGGTTCTAATGGCAAGTCGCGGTAAAGATCCAAACCGATCGCTCGTGGCTGTTGTTGTTTAATTTTGTTGAGCAATTGAGCTAAAAGGCGATCGGAGATCGGCCAAGTTCCTGCGTATTTGATGTCTGACTCATTGATAGCAACGATGACAATACGCTGGTCTATGGGTTCTGCTGGCCTGAACCGAAAAAATTGGTCAATTGTTGCCCATTCAAGTAGTTGAAATAAGCCAAGGGTACTTCCAGCAATGGTAACGATGGTGGTAGTGGCCGCGATCGCCACTACTCCTTGCCACTTAACAACCTGCTTTCTGAAGTTAAGCATTATTGATTTTGGATTACAACTCTACCAACGGAATAGCTGCAAGGTTCTCTAAACCAACTTGCTGCAACAATGCCTTCCACTCGGAAACTAAGGTCTGATTTTCTGGTTGCGATCGCCTCGCAGAAGCTAGTAGCGCCAGAGTATCGTACCAAATCCCAGATTCAGCATATAGCGTAGCTGCCTCTAATGGTGTCAGTTTCTCCTTTAAGCTAGCGATCGCTGGAGGTGGAACTCGCTTGATCCAACCGTTGATACCGTAGTTACCCGGTTGCAATATCTGACCTGGTTCGATCGTAGCAAAGAACCATAAATAATCTTTACCAACTTCTAGCTCTGGAGCATCAGCGGGTAGAGTAAAGCTGATAATGCCTTGCTTACCTGAAATGTCAAAAGTCGTCTGGTAGTGATGTTTTCTGTCTGTGCTTTGCAAACTGAAAAATATTTGCTTGGGAGTTCCCTGGGGCACGTACACAAAGAATGTCGGGTGTCCCGCTACTGTGCGTCCGAGTTTGGTTGGAGGCAACAAGGGGATAAACAAGGAAAGTTCATCTTTGTCACTGCTACCTAAGATTGTAGGCTTCGGCGAGTCTTCCCCTGAAGCCTCAAAGTGGACAGTGCGAGTGCCAGCACTTGTGGTGTCACTGGGTGAATTGTCACCTGGTGCAGTAAACCTTACCCCGTCGCGAGTACCGCCACCTGTGGTGTTACTCGGTGAATTGTCACCTGGGGCAGTAAACCTTACGCCGTCGCGAGTACCGCCACCTGTGGTGCTACTGGGTGAATTGTCACTTGGTGCAGCAAACCTTACCCCGTCGCGAGTACCGCCACCTGTGGTATTACTCGGTGAATTGTCATTTGGTGCTTGAAACTGAATGCCACGAGTACCGCCACCTGTGGTGTCGCTGGGTACGCTGTCCCCTGGTGCTTGGAACTGAATGCCACGAGTACCGCCACCTGTGGTGTCGCTGGGTACGCTGTCCCCTGGTGCTTGGAACTGAATGGCAATTAGAGATGGGTTAGCCCTAGCTGGGGCGATCGCGCTGGAGTTGCCCTTGGCTTGCGCTGCATCCTGAACCCAGGGGAAAATGACTAAAGGCACAGCTAAAGCTGCACTTGATAGGATACTGGCAATTGTTATTTGGTGAGAGGTAATCATATAGTTTTTGTGAGGTAAATCTTATCTTCTGATTGACTCATAAGATTGAGTCAATGTACTGTCCCGGATTATATATTAACTTCTGCTGTTGAGTATAATGTATTACCCTTATTATGTCACTCTCGGTAGATAGTTTTCTGGAACTACTGGTTGGTCAGGCTTTTGCCTTGCCAATCCTAAATTCTTGAGAATGGCTAAAATCCAGAAATTGCCAGGTAAAAACATTTTTTTCTGACCAAAATTACAGGTTCGGGATATAGCAAATTCCCCATTATATGAAGTACACCCATTTGTCGATCCCCGTAGAGACACGGCATTGCCATATCCTTAGATCTAATTTCTATGTACTTCAGGTGCTTGTCTTGTAATCTGGTGTATGTACAGCAGTAACACAACTAAAAAGTTGAGGAAAAAAATCTGTACATATTCTTATCTTGTAGCTGTACCCCGACCCTAATTTGTTGAACCTTATTTTTTATAGATTCAGCGTCTTTTGATTTCTAAACCCAGTCTATCAAATCCTATCACTTTGCTGTACAAATTGTTTATATTTCACTTCTCTTCATCATAATTTCAAATTTCTTACATATTTCAATATATTACGGGTTAAGAAGTATGGTAATAGCGGGTTGAGAAACTTTATCGATACCGATCGAATATAACAACCACTTTCGTTGCTTAAGACGTTCTAAGTTCCACCAAATTCGCTGATTCTATTCCCCTTTTCCCTTTTTCTCGTTCTTCCTCTTCTCCCCTTCTTCCTCTTCTTCCCTTCTTACCCTAGCCCCTAGCCCCTAGCCCCTAGCCCCTAACCGCTGAAAGCGGTTGCCTTAAAGCCAATTGCCCACCAAGATAAACGATGCCCAAAAATAAGGGTGATTATAAAGAGAATATTGCAATAAACTCAACTGCGCCGCTCGCAAAGCTTCAGCTTTATTCAATTTACTGTTACTGAGCTGATGGTAAAATGCCACCATTAACTTAGTGGTTGATTCGTCGCTGACTGACCACAGACTAGCGATCGTACTGGAAGCGCCCGATCGCACGGCAAGTCCCGCTAACCCCAAAGCAGCCTTGGGATCGCCCGCTGCTGTTTGGCAAGCGCTGAGAACGAGAAGTTCTAAGGGATTAGAGTTATTTCTGGTCTTCAATAACTCACTCAAATCTCGAACGTTGATGCGATCGTCCCAACTCAGGAGAAATGTGAGATCGGGGTTAGAACTAAACTGACCGTGAGTGGCAAGATGGATAATAGAATAATCTTGGTCTTTGACGTTTTTTTCTAAGGCTGATTGGACAAAATTTCGATCGATAAATACATCCGATTTAACTTCCGCAGCAATTCCCTGGAGTTCAATTGCTACTCCTGGTAAGGCGGGAAAACCTTGACGCGCTTGAGTCAGTCCAGCCGCTAATACTTTGATTTTGTTGTGTTGCAAAGCTTCTGGCAACAACTGCAATCCCAAACTGAGGGCGACACTGTATTTTTCTACTAAGTATTGCTGGCCATCGTAGAGGGCTGACATCGGTAAGTTTCGCAAAGAACCGTCGAGCACAAAGGCTAGAGTTTTGATGTTGTTGGCTGCCAAGTCTGGTTCTGCGGGTTCGATCAGCCACTTGTAGGCTTCTTGGAAATAACGCAGGCGATCGCTACTGGAATATCCTAAGTAAAGGGAAGAATATAACAATTTGACGCGGCGCTCGATTTCTGTATCTGCTAGAAAAGTGCGGTAGTGTCGCAGGGGTTGACCGGGCAAAGATAGAATTACTTCCAAACGATCTGGTAAGATAATGGGGTAGATAACAGCAGATTTAGGATCGATTTCATCAATTTGTTTGGGTTTAACATCTAAACAAGCTTCTTTAAAGAAGTTTTCAATTTCTGCAAGTTGTAAAGACTCGATGACTTGGCGGGCTAATTTGATATTTACTTGTTGTGCGGCATCTCCAATGTGGACTTGTCCTTCTGGGGCTCCTTCTCTGAGTAACAAGCTGACGAGTTCGCGATATACGGGTTCGACGCTTTTGGTGAAGCTGAACTGCACGTCGGAATTAACGGCGATTAAGTCCTTGCGAAGGGATTGCAGGGTGTGGTAGGCTTCGGTGTAAGCAGCGATCGCGCCTTTGAAATCTCCCTGTTGTTGATAAATGCGGCCGAGTTGCCAAGAGGAACGAGCAACAAGAGTGGGAAGATCGATACTTTGGGCGGTGGCGATCGAGCGCTTAGTCAAAGTTTCTGCATCCTGCCATTGTTTAGCTTGGGCGTAAAGTTCTCCTAATTGCGCGATCGCATAGGATTCTGCTTTAGAGTCTCGCAGTTCTTTGGCTTGTTGAACTGCTGCGACTAAGATTTGGGCAATGTCTCGCTGGGATGCAGCGCCTATTTTGAGTGCGCTTTGGGCAAAATTGATGCGACTGTAAATATTAGGGCGACTGGGTGACAAGTTGGCGAGTGTGGGTAGAATTTCAGATGCGAGGGCGATCGCGTCTTTTTGCTGTTGAGTTTCTGCATACAAGCTGAGTTGATTGAGTCGCGCTTGCATTTGGGTAAGAGGATCGGGCGCTTTTGTCGCTGCTTCCTGATAGTAATCTAAGGCAATTTGATTTTGCTGCAAGTCTCTAGCAACGTTACCGATCGCGACTAAAGTTTTACTCACAAGCGCGGGAGAATTTTGTTGTTTAGCTATCTCCCAACTTGCTTCTAGGACTTCTTTCGACTGGCGTAAATCTCCTAACAATTGCAAAGTACGCCCTAAACTTTGCAAACTTTCAGCTTTTAGCAGCGAGTCGGGTTGAGTTTGGAGTTGTTGATTAATTCTCTCTAATAATGTTTTGGTGCGACGGTATAAACCAAGGGTTTGCAAAGCTTGGGCTTGGTTGAGTTGGCTGCCCAGTTTTCCCGTTGGGTTATTGGCAGTTTCGTAGGTAGCTTCCGCTGTTTCCCAAGCTTCTAAGGCCGATTGAGTTTGCCCTGTTGCTAATAGTAAGCTACCTTGGGTATTCCAGGCTTGGGCGAGAATGGCAGTGCCTTTAAGATCGAGTTTATTCTGGCTTTGCAGTAGTTGGAAGCTGGAAGCGATCGCACTTTTTGCTGTTTCTAACTGACCTAATTCTTGATAGGCTGTGGCTAGGTAATTGAGAGTCATCGCTTGATTTAGGGTTGCACCCTCTGTAGCGTAAATCTTTTGAACTTGTTCCCAGAGAGTGATAGCTTCGGCAAAGCGACCTGCGCCGTAGAGTTGTCGCCCTCGATCGAGAAGTTGTGCCGGAGTTGAAATCGGTTCGACTGTTGGGGACTGTTGAGCGATCGGGGGTAGGGTAGCTAGGGTGGGAAGGGCAACTGTGAGGCAGAGTGTCAACAGAGCTAAGCTGATAGTGAAGCTAATTTTGCTTGAGAGCCAGGGAAATTTAGCAATTATTTTAAGCATCATTTGAGTATTAGTTAGGATTGTGGCTATTTTGTGAAGGATTCGGCGCGATCGCTTCAGTCCCAGCGTGTACCGGGGCTGTTTCATTCTACCCAAAAAATTGTTTGACCTCCCCCAACCTCTCTCTTGCAAGGAAAGAAGAAAAGAATTCTTACTATTAAATATTAAGAGATGTAATATTATTAATTATACCCTTTCCCGGCAATGATATTATATTTTATGCGATCTCAAGATGTGTAGAATCATCTGATTTCAAGTATTAACATGACCAAAACTCGATTTATTCACGACAGGTTTGCCTTGATAATTACCTAGAAGAATTACTATCCTAGTCCCTCTTTTCCCCTTCTTCCTCTTCTTCCCCTAGCCCCTAGCCCTGAGCATCGTAGCCCCTAGCCGCTGAAAGCGGTTTTAAATCAAGTGGCATCTGCGATCGCAGAGATTCCAGATAGACGAGTGCAAAGTAATTTAATGGCATCGGCAGGGATTTTGGCCGGTTTAGTATTGGAGAGAGATGTAATTTCAAGAATTCTACGGAGGGATATTATGCGCGAGTCAGTGATTTATCAGGAGATTTTGCAGGAAGGAATAGACGAAGGTAGGCAGGAAGGCAGGCAGTCTGCTATGGAAGAAATTGCTCGGAATTTGTTACAGGAAAATATACCACTAGAGCAAATTGCTAGGTTTACAGGTTTATCGCTGGAGGTGGTGCAAAGCTTACAAAGTTAGTTAAATTGGATCTACAGAGCGCGTGTCTGGAATCAGTCCGATGGCGAAACGCCGCGCCGAAGGCTGAGCGCTCTTCATTAAGCCTTTGCCTCAAGGCTAATCGCGCTCAGCCTTAAGCCTAGAACAATCTAGGAATAGCGTGCGATCGCAAAATCCAACTGAGCAGTTTGGCAGTAAACTCTCAACAACCTCAGCGGATCGTCGCGTAAATTAGCAGGCGAAACCATCTTTTTAAAATAATCTAAAATCTAAAATCTAAAATACAATGAGCTATTGCTTCAATCCAGCTTGTCAGAATCCGCAAAATCCTGCTGATGCAGAAATTTGCTCTAGCTGCGGCTCTCAATTGTTGCTGACCCACAACCTTTCATTAAGTGAAATCAAAAGCGAAACAGCTCCGAAAGAGCTGGAAACACCCTTAGAGTGTCGCTACCGAGCCATAAAGCCCATCGGACAAGGTGGCTTTGGCAGAACCTTCTTAGCAGTAGATGAAAACAAACCATTCACTTACTCGCAATGCGTAATTAAACAATTTTTTCCTCAAAATCCTACTGAGAAAGCAGCAGAGTGGTTTCATCGAGAAGCAATGCAGCTAGAAACATTAGGAAAACATCCCCAGATTCCTAACCTGATTGCACATTTTGAGCAAGACAGGCAGCAATATTTAGTGCAAGAATTTATCCCTGGCAAAAACTTAGCTCAAGAACTAGCACAAAAAGGCCCATTCAACGAACTTCAAATTCGCCAACTTCTCCAAGATTTACTTCCAGTTCTGCATTTTGTTCATAAATCTAAAGTCATTCACCGCGACATCAAACCCGAAAATATTATTCGCCGTACCAACATTTATCAAGGTGGAGCAACCGGATTCATCCCTCTTTTACCCGCCGATTTAATCAGCTCTCAATCTCTAGTTTCTTCAGGAATTGCTAGAAACGGCCAACTCGTTTTAGTAGATTTTGGGGCAGCGAAAAAAGTTAAGGGAAATGGTCTGCCCCAAACTGGTACGATCGTAGGAAGTGCCGCCTATACCGCCCCAGAACAACTCATGGGGAAAGCAGTTTTTGCTAGCGATATCTACAGCTTGGGGATTACCTGCATTCATTTATTGACCCAAGTTCCCCCATTTGATTTATTCGACAGCAGAGAAGGTACTTGGGCGTGGCGAGATTATTTGAAAACACCTGTTAGCGATAATCTGGGTCATATTCTTGACAAAATGCTGCAAGGTGCTACTAATCATCGTTATCATGCAGCCGCAGCCGTAATTAGGCATTTGAATCCCAAACCCGTTTATGTAGAAACATTGCCTGTAACCTCTGAACCTGCAATTGTTTCCCCAGAAATGCCCGCAGAACCCCCACCATTACCACCTGATTTACCGCCACCACCAAATCAAAAACTACAGGTAAAAATTCAGCAAGCTTTGCAAGATACACTGACTCCCTACAATGTTAAAATTCAAGTTAACAAAACCAAGCGGAAATTAACTGTTGTCATCAATAGAAATGAAGATTGTAAAATTCATTATCCCCATTTATCTCAAATAATTGCCACTACTCTCACTGATTTACAATTAAATCAAATATCCGTAGTTAAACTTTTAGGAAGAGTTAACAATTCTCCTAGGCCAGAGTGGAAGCAGGTGTTGCAGATCGACACTAAAATCCAGTTCCGAAATAAAATTATTCGGCTGCAAAACAATAAACTAGCCGGGCGATTCTCCCAACTTAAAACTAGAGAATTTTGGCTCTTTAAGTTGAAAAGTAAAGATTTCTGGATAGACTTATTAATGTTTGCCTTAATGCTGTTTATCTTGGGAACCCAAATAATTATTTTAAAGCCTTGGGTAGGAATAATTATTTCATCGGTTTTTCTCTATGTCAAAAATCAAGTTGCTAAAAATGAACAATTTAAGACCAATAGTTTATTGGCGACATTAGCAGGGATATTTTTGATGATGGGAATAGGCGGAAATTATACTATTTTTGTGTCTGGCCCATTTGGTATTCTTTTAGGTTGCCTATTTATGGCTTTACCGCTTTTTTACACAACAAAGTAGTTCTAGAGTAAGACCCAGCTTACGCACTTCTGACGTAACACCGCCTTCTGGGTGGTATCTTTGACTGCAAGCGAGTGCGGCGCTATAATGGTTCTTAACTTAATCAAAAATATTGTGTCTCTAACATCAACGAAATACGGTTTAGCAATTCATACCGCCAGCCCAGAATTAGGTCTAGCAATTAGCAATTTTGCTGGTGATTCCCGCTATCAAGTGTGGGATTTAGGCCGCGATTTAGCTACCCATTTGCATCAAAATTTACTAGATTTTATTCAGCCGCAAATTTGGGCAGATTTGGCATTTATTGCAGTTGCTAAAGGGCCAGGAAGTTTTACGGGAACTCGGATTGGTGTAGTTACGGCTAGGACTTTAGCGCAACAGTTAGATATTCCTTTATTTGCGATTTCAACTTTGGCGGCTCTAGCTTGGGAGAAAAGAGAGAAGGAAGAAAGAGAGGGAAAAGGAGAAGTAGAAAATATTTTATTATCCTCTAAAATCCCACCATTAGAAAATTCAATCGCCCTCCAAATGCCTGCACAGCGCGGTCAATTATTTGGGGCAATATATGCAGTTAAAAGTGCAAAAAATGACGGCAATGATTCCAACTTAATTGAGTTATTACCAGATAAAGTAATGATGCTTGAATCCTGGCAAGAAACTTTAGAATCTTGGCCCACACCATATCATTTAATTAAGGTTCAAAATGATTTAGGCGCGTCAGTTTTCAGCTTATTAGAACTAGCTTATTTAAATTATCAACACGGAAAACGCCCTAACTGGTCAGAAGCATTACCCTATTATGGGCAACATCCCGTTGAAGAAAAGTTATAAGTTAAAAGGAATAATTAAGATGGCTTACAGTGAATTTACTTTAGAAAGGGTGAAAAGAGAGTTTAATCTCAGGACTTTCTTATACCACTACTCAAAATTAGTGTTACAATCCTGATGTTTGGTTTCACTTCCTTCCACCAAACCTACCTCTGCAAGCTCCTTGGATCGAGTGCATCTCGCAATCCATCTCCTAACAAATTAAACGCCAAAACTGTTACAATAATCAACAAGGCAGGCGGCCAAACTAACCAAGGCTGCAACACCAAAATTGAAGCATTCGTAGACAAAGAAAGTAAATTTCCCCAAGAAGCATCAGGTTGCTGAATTCCTAATCCAATTAAACTCAAAACTGACTCAGCCACGATAAAACCAGGAATCGCCAAAGTAGCAGAAATAATCACATAAGTTGCTGTCTGCGGCAATACATGGCGTACAATAATATAAACTGGATTTGCCCCCATCGCCCTTGCCGCCTGTACAAATTCTCGTTGTTTAATTGAGAGCACTTGTCCCCGAATCACCCGCGCTAAACTCGCCCAACTGATAAAGGAAGTGATTAATACAATTAACAGAAAACGCTGAGTGCTAGTCAATCCAGGTGGTAAAACAGAAGCTAGCGCTACTAACAAGTAAATGCCTGGAATCGTCATCAAAACTTCAACAAATCGCATTAAAACACTGTCAATCCAACCACCAAAATATCCAGAAATCCCCCCCACCAACATACCCAGAGGGAAAGAAATCGCAATTCCCACTAATCCAATGCTCAGACTAATTCTACTTCCATAAACCAAACGACTAAACTGATCTCGCGCCTGTTCATCCGTACCTACAAGGTGGAATCTTGCCTCGCCATTAGTTCCAAACAAATGTCTATTAAATGGTATAATCCCTAATATTTTATAGCTATCACCTTTGACAAATAGACTTAAAGGTGAAGGTTTTTCCCATTCTACAATCACATTCCGCTCGCCCGTATTCACATCCACTGGCCCTTGAGTTACGGGGTAAACGTGAGGCCCAATAAATCTGCCGTCTCTCGTAGTTAAATAAATCTGCGTTGGCGGCAATAGGGAACCATTCAATTGAGAGTTATAGGGGTCATAAGGCGCAATAAAATCTGCTGCGATCGCCACTCCATACAAAATCAATAGTAACACAGCTCCCAATCGGGCTAAAGGATTATTTTTAAGATTTTGCCACCATTTCATAATTTTAGTTAGTTGTTAGTTGTTAGTTGTTAGTTGTTGTATTCTTTAGTCCGCGTAGGCGGACTTTGTTTGTGTAGTAGCGGTTTCAACCGCCAAATCATATATTAATCCTCTTAATTACCAATTACCCATTACCCATTACCCATTTTCCACCTTTTCTATTTCCTTCAATGCTTGACCATTAAAAGGATTGTAAAAAAATGAACCAGTTTGCGGCGGTAACTTGGGATTAAGTAAAATTTCCACAATACTTTTCACAACTCCCGTTAGAGGAATCGCTAAGATTACCCCCAAAACCCCTCCCACTCTACCTCCCAACAGTAAAGCCGCGAAAATAACCACAGGGCTAAATCCTGTTAAACTACCCATAATCCGAGGGGCAATTAAATTATCCTTCACCTGTTGAAGAGCGATCGCAGCTACCAAAACCTCCAGTGCTAACCACCAATCAATAAACGCCACAATAATGCTCACTGCACCAATTCCTAGAGTTGCCCCAATAAAAGGAATGGCTTCTAACAACCCGATGAACACAGCAAATAGCAAGAAAAAAGGAACCTGTAAAACCCAGAAAACCAGAGTCAGCCCGATGGCCATAAATAGGCCTAACAATAACTGTCCCGATACAAATCGCTGAAGATTTCTCTCCAAAGTTTCTGTTAAGACATAGCGAATTTCTGGCGCAAAAATACTCGTCAAACCCCGCCAAACTCTTTCCCCATCTAACAACATATAAAACGAAATTACGAGGATTAAGATTAAGTCGAGAAACCAGTTAACTGTTCCTACAACTAAACCCAAACCGCTAGCAGCGATCGCTTGTACTTGTTCCTGCACTTTAGCAGACAATTGCTGCTCCAAGATTTGCACGTCAAACGGCAAATTACGCTCCGCACTCCAAATCTGAAACTCCGCTAATTGCTGTCGCCCAGACTCTAGTAAGTCTGGGAATCTGACCGCTAATTGTGCAGCTTGGTTTAAAACAGGAGGTGCGATCGTCAAAACGATCACCGCCATAACCAACCCAGCAGCAAAATAAACTAGGGCCGCCGCCGCGCCCCTCGGCAAAAATACTTGCAGTCTCGCTACCGCGTAATTCAATAAAAACGCAATCAGTCCCGCCGTTACTAAAATACTGATCAATTCCGCAACATAATGAATCGCACCGAGAGTAAACCAACCTGTCACTAAAACTAGCAACCAAGTAATTAGAAACTGTTGGACGGGAGAAAACACACTATTCATGTCGATTTGATATTTCCGATTTAAGATTTAAGATTCTGGGTCGATCTAAAATCTAAAATCATTTCATAGAGCACCCTAAACAGCCATAGCTTCCTCAGCGGACAAGTCATGCTCAACTACAAACACATTCGAGTAGAGATTAGCAATAACCTGTTTGCCTTGCTGAGTCAGAGATAAGTAATGCAAGGCATCTTTTACATAAGGGTGAACCCCATGCCAGTAAAACTTGGAATAGTTAACCCGTAAATCGCCGGGATTCTTATATCCCACTTTTTGGTTAAACCCAGTTTCCTCAAATTCATAGTAAAGGGAACTAATTTTTTTGAGGTAACGAGGATCGCTGAGTTGGCCAATTAGATCGGCAGCTCGAACTAAACCTGGAAAGTTAATTGTATCTTGATGATCCGACTCTTTTGGTACGGGAAATCGAGTCAGTTCGATGTTGCGCTTAATCACCTCAGCATCGATCAGCCGATGGCCACCAAACCGCTCGTCAATAAACAGTTTAGCGCGGTCTACGTGATAAGGAGTCAAGCTAGCATCAGTAGAGCCGGGAGGTAAAGGCACTAATTCTGTGCCGTTACCCGTAGCATACCAGCCATTTCGATCCTGGCGGCAAACGCCTTTGACGTAGCCGATGTCGTGACAAACTAGGGAGATGATGAAGTGTAGCCAATCTTCGCAGGAAGCCCCGCCTTCGCGGATGTGTTTGCCTCGTAAAATTTCTTGGCCTACCAATGTCACCAAAATTGTGTGTTCAACGTTGTGGTAGAGAGCATCGCTGTTGGCGATATTTTCTAGCGCCATACTGCCTGCCCAGGCGATGATGTCTTCGTAGTCTGGTTTGTAGCCGCCGTAAGTGCGGGTGTAGCCAAACCGTATTTTCTGCACGAAGGCATCGATCAGAAGTTCAGTTGCATTAAAAACCATACTTGACAGTTGCTCGTGCTGAGTCTAGGATCGATCGGGACGCGGACACCCCTTACTATAGCAACCGCCAAGGCGGTTACGATGCTCAGGACTAGGATGCTCCCAGGCTCAGGAAAGAAGGGAAGAGAATCAATGGTTTCATCAATTCAGAACGTCCTAACCTACGAAAGCGGTTGCTATATATTGGAAAACTTGATTTTATTCTTTTTACCATAACTTAACTCTTTATAGAGTCGATCGCCCTCTAAGTCTTCGTCTAAGTCTTAGGGATGAATTTTACTCATCCTTAACAAGGATGGGTTGAGGGCAGCTAAAATGTAAACTGACGATCTTAAATCTGCAATCTTTCTTTACAATACTAAAAACTAAAGGTAAAGACTGCCGGGAGAAATCAAAAGTGACCGATCGAGTTTTACCAGAAACAGAGTACACTCAGCCACCTTTCCCTCCAGAGGGTAGACGTGGCCGCAACTTTGAGGCGAAAAGTTGGGAAGAAGAGGCGGGGGAGGATCTAGCTGTTGAAGATACCTCTAAAAACGATTTTTCTAATCAGTCTGAAAACGAAACTGCCAGCGATCGCGATCCAGAATCCGACGAAGCAGAATTAGAAGACGATCGCAGAGTTGCTAGTGGTATAGAATGGCAAGGTCTGCTAGTGGGTTTAGGAATTGGGGCCGTGACGGCGATCGCAGGTATGCAATTCTTTTTTAACCAACAGTCTCCTGCAACACCGGAAGTTAAAGCTGAATCAGCCCAATTTGAAGCAGGAATGCCTCAGAATGTTGAAGTCGCACCGGTGGAAGTTGCCAGTGTCGATCGCAGTATAGAAGGTACGGGTACTGTTGCTGCTTATGACTTGTTACCAGTTTTGGCTCAGGTTAATGGTTTGCAGATTAAGCAAGTTTTGGTCAAAGAAGGAGATGCTGTTGAAAAAGGTCAGGTAATGGCTATACTTGACGATTCTGTATTGCGATCGCAACTAGCCGAAGCGATCGCCGATGTTCAATCTGCCGATGCCACAGTACAGCAAGCACAAGCACAAGTGCAGCAAGCTCAATCCCTGCAAAACGAAACTGTAGCAGCCTTTGAGCAAGCCAAAGCCAACTTAGTACAAGCCAAAGCTAGGGCACTTCAAGCTCAAGCAGGTGTCGATCAAGCTAAAGCAGGCGTTAGCGTTGCCCAAGCAAGCGCCGCCCAAGCCCGCGCTCAATTAGAGCAAGCGCAAAGAGAAGTTGAACGCTCTCAAAATTTAGCTTCCGAGGGAGTAATTAGCGTTCAAGACTTAGAAAAGCGCAGGACAGAAGCAAAGACTGCTCAGGAAGACTTGAAAAAATCAGCTCAAGAAATCAACCAAGCGATCGAAGAAGTAAAAGTCGCTGAAGCTCAGATTATTAATGCTCAAGCAGATATTAGAAATGCCGAAGCTGGTGTTAGCAGTGCCAGAGCAAAATTTGAGACAGCAGGAACTAATATTGGTAGCGCTCAAGCGAATGTAGGCAACAATCAAGCCAGCGTCCGCAGTAGTGAAGCGCGAGTGCAGCAGTTGCAAACACAATTAGAACAAACTCTCGTGCGAGCCCCTGAAAGCGGAATTATTGCCGAAAGAATTGTTCGCGTTGGAGATGTTACTAGCGCCTCGCAGAAACTATATTCTATTATCAGGGATGGCAGACTGGAATTGCAACTTAAAGTCCCAGAAACTCAACTGCCGCAAATAAAAATTGGCACAGAAGTAAAACTAATTTCCGACTCTGATTCCCGCATCTCTTTGCGTGGGAATGTGCGGGAAATAGCGCCCAATATTGAAACCGGCAATCGTCAAGCTACTGTTAAAATTAATTTACCGAGAGTAACTGATATTAGAGAATCTCTCTTACGACCCGGAATGTTTTTACGCGCCTCCCTAGCAACAGAAAGCGCTCAAGGCTTGACAGTCCCAGCCAAAGCAGTTGTACCGCAAACCAATGGTACGGGAATAGTTTATCGGCTGGTAGGCGAAAATAAAGTACAAGCTCAATCTGTTGTCCTGGGCGAGGTTGTCGGTGCTATGGGAGGCAATTTAAGTAAGGCTAAGGTGGAAATTAAGAGCGGTTTAAAGGCCGGCGATCGGGTAGTGATTGCGGGTGTTGAAAACCTTAAAGATGGCGATCGCGTTAATGTAATTTCTGAAAATGGCATGGTTCCTAATACTAAATTATAGCCAAGAAAAAGGAATAGGAAAGAACAAAATCCGGCGGTTGAAATCGCATCTACACACACAAAGTCCGCAAGCACAACGGCTTGGAGAGGGTATTAAAGATATACAAAAGCGCATAGGCATAACCAGCGTCCAACAGTGCGACAGAGACCGCGCTGAATGTCTGATATCATGTCCGGTCGATTACCATTAATAAAAAAAACCTGTAAGTATTGGTACGAAGGGATCGTCATCATGGGCGATCGCGCTTGACTTGATATGAGCGGGCGGTGAGACTTCGCACGTTCGGCGAGTAGTTCGACCCTTCGGCAAGACTTCAGTGTGAGCGCTCAGTAAACTTGTCCCGATCGCTGCGATCTTTTTGAAACTTTAAGACACTCAACGCTTTACGATGAAGGATTCAGAGGTATAGCAACCGCTAGGGCGATTAGGGCAAGTACAACTTTTACCTTTAGTCCATAATCCCTTACGGAATAACCTCTTGTCTCTTCCCTCTTCCCTAGCCCCTAGCCCCTAGCCCCTAGCCCCTAGCCCCTAGCCCCTAGCCCCTAGCCCCTAGCTATATTCTCACCCCTGAATCCCTTTCGAGATCTCAATTTTCCTTCCCTTTGTCAAAAATTCATATTTTCTTAAGTTTTAAGTGTACAATTTATTGGTAAGGGAACGCCGCATCAACGCTGAATCATAATTTATCTATCAATTATCCCAGTGTAACAATTGATTAAGATAAATTAATAATCAATTAAGTTGGATAAAGAATAGCTGTAAATCTTACAAAACATTTACCACCATTGGTAAACAATCCCGATAATAAGCGAACTAACCATGCACCTTAACGGCCTGCCTATTTATTCGTCAGCTTTGGAGCAAGCCATCGATCGCCATCCTTTAACAGTTGCTCCCGATACCTACCTGATCGATGTCCTAGCTCTCATGAGCCAAGTACGTAGCAGTTGCGAACTGCCCAGTTGGTACCAATTTTGTCAATTGGATACCATTCATGACCCCAGCGCGATCGGCGAAGCACGAGCTAGCTGCGTCCTGGTGATGGAAGGGTTACAGCTCTTAGGTGTTTTCACCGAGCGAGATATAGTCAGGCTCACCGCCAACGGCATCAGCTTGAACTCAGTCAGAATTGCCGAAGTAATGACACGCTCCGTAATTACCCTCAAGCAATCCGACTCCCAAGATATTTTTACAGCCCTATCTATATTGCGCCAACACCGGATTCGCCATCTACCCATTGTTGACGATCGCGGACTACTAATGGGCATAGTCACCCCCGAAAGTATTAGACAAGCGCTACAACCCGTCAACTTGCTAACTAGCTTGCGCTACGTCACAGACGTAATGACATCCGAAGTTATCTACGCGCTAAAAACTGCCTCCGTACTCAACCTCGCGCAACTAATGGCACGCCATCGAGTCAGTTGTATTGTGATTGTCGAAGAGAAAAATCGGTATCAAAACTATAGAAAACCACGAAAAGAAAAACCTTTTGAACTGACGCAATTTCTAGCTCCCAGAGCAACACAGAGGGAAAATTCAAGACCAATATTTGCGTCTTTTTCTCCTAATAATTGCACTTCATCCGAATTTGGTACTAATTGGGAAAAGGGGGAACTGTGGACAGAAGAAGAATTCCCAATTCCCCCCTATCAAAGTCCAATTCCTCAAGTTGAATACCCCATAATCAACACCAAATTATTAATGCCTGTAGGCATTGTCACTGAGCGAGATATTGTGCAGTTTCACGCCCTAGAACTGAATTTATCACAAATACAGGCTGCTGATGTCATGAGTAGCCCTTTGTTTTGTCTGGCTCCCTCAGACTCATTGTGGATAGCTCATCAGGAAATGCAGCGCCGTCGAGTACGTCGCTTAGTCGTAGCTGGAAGTGAAGGCGAACTTCTGGGAATAGTTTCCCAGACAAGTTTACTGCAAGTTCTCAATCCCTCTGAGATGTACGGAGTGATCGAACTTTTGCAGCAAGCCGTTGACGATCGCACTGCTGAATTAAAGAAAGCCAACGAGCAATTGCAGCAGGAAATTTTAGTACGTCAGAGAGCAGAAGAGGCTTTGCGCCAAGCTCATGATAACTTAAAAAAACAAGTTGAAGAAAGAACTGCGGAATTATCAACCACAAATGAATTGCTAAGGCGGGATATTATTAAGCGTCAGCGAGTAGAAGAAGCATTACGGCGAAAAGAAGCTCGTTTTAGAACTCAAGCCCATCAATTAGAGCAAACTATTCGTAAGTTGCAGCAAACCCAAACTCAACTGATTCAAACAGAAAAAATGTCCTCTCTCGGACAAATGATCGCTGGTATTGCCCATGAAATTAATAATCCTGTTAACTTCATCTATGGCAATCTTTCCCATATCAACTATTACATCAAAGAAATGCTAAGTGTGCTGCAACTTTATCAGCAACATTATCCAGATCCCGTCCCGGAGATTCAAGCAGCAGCCGAAGATGTCGATCTCAATTTTATGGTGAAAGACATTACCAAAATTTTGTCTTCAATGCAGTTAGGATCGGAGCGTATACGAGAAATTGTCCTATCGCTTCGGAATTTTTCCCGCTTAGATGAAGCGGATATGAAGTTAGTGGATATTCACGAGGGGATTGAGAGTACGCTGCTGATTTTGCAGCATCGGCTGAAACCTCAAAGCGGATTTTCTCCGATTGTAATTCTCAAAGACTATGGAAAACTGCCTCGCGTGGAGTGTTATGCTGGACAGTTAAATCAGGTATTTATGAATATCCTGAGTAATGCTATTGATGCTTTAGAAGAAGCACATGGACAATGGAGCATAGGCAAAGAGAAGAGCAAGGAAAGCGGACAATTGCCTATAGATGATTTTCTATTGCCACACCCTACAATTCGGATTACTACCTCTGTTTTAGATGCTGATTGGGTAGCTATTTCAATTGCTGACAATGGACCCGGTATTTCCCAGGAGATTCGCCACCAATTATTTGACCCTTTCTTTACTACAAAACCTATTGGTAAAGGAACTGGGTTGGGATTGTCTATTTCTCACCACTTGGTAGTTGAGAAACACGGGGGAATTTTGGAATGTATTTCAGCACCTGGAAAAGGAACAGAGTTTGTGATTCAGATTCCTCTCCACCCACAGTGTCGGCGACCAATTTAGAAGATAGTTTGGCGATTGAAATCGCTACTACATAGGGTTTATATTATATATAAGCAATCGCCAAGACCATTAGGGCATTCTAAATCGATCGCACTGTTCGGCTGAGCGATCGCGCCAAAGCCCTTACTTTGATTCTTTTTCCCTTCTTCCCCATCTTCCCATCTTCCCCATCTTCCCTTCTTACCCTAGCCCCTAGCCCCTTCTTACCCTAGCCCCTAGCCCCTAGCCCCTAGCCCCTTCTTACCCTAGCCCCTTTGCGATACAATCTACTGCGGCCACGATCGCAAAGCTGTCTCGACCACCTGCAATAATTCCTCTCGGTTGGCCCCAGTCGCCGCCAGAACTGACATTCCACAATTGACAGTTAGCACAAACCGAGCAAGAGCCGCAGGATCGGAGTCAACAGGCAAGTCGCCCTCCGAAATCGCCTGCTCGAAACGCTTACACAGAGAGGCTTCGATTGAGGCGCGGTATGCCGATAACTCCTGCGCCATCGGGTCTGCCGGATCTCCGCAGGAAAGGGTGCTATGAACCCAAAGACATCCGGGGGGATTCCGCGAATCCGTTCCCAGGTCAACGACTCCCTGCATAATCCGCTCCACAACACGACGCGCCGTTGGCTCTTTGAGCGCTTCGTAAACATAGGCTGATGGCCCATTGGTATAGCGATCGAGGGCTTTGCGGAATAGAGATTCTTTGTTGCCAAAGGCAGCGTAGAGGCTGGGGCGGTTGATACCCATAGCCTCCGTCAGATCCGAGAGGGACGTGCCTAAGTAGCCCTTTCGCCAAAATACGTGCATTGCCCGATTTAGTGCTTCATCAGTATCGAACTCGCGGGGCCTGCCGATCGCCGCAGTGGTTTTTTCCTGTTTCATACTCATCAATATAATATTTCCTTGACAGTTTCGCGCCCATGCCTTATATCTATACCATCCGGTACAAAACTGGAGCGCAAAGACCATACTTCAACGATAAAACAATACTATGAGCCCCAAAAATCTCACAGGAAAGGTGGCATTAGTTACAGGTGGTTCTCGTGGTCTGGGGGCAGCGATCGCCCAACGTCTCGCACAGGATGGCGCAGCCGTCGCCATTACCTATACCAGCTCACCGCAAAAAGCCGATGAAGTGGTGCTCGCGATCGAATCAGCAGGTACCAAAGCCTTGGCCATCCGCGCTGACAGTGCTGATATCGAAGCGGTAAAAAACGCTGTCACTGAGACAGTAAAAGCATTTGGTCGCCTCGATATCCTGGTAAACAACGCGGGCATCGCCGTTATGGCCCCAATCGACGAGTTCTCAATGGATGATTTCGATCGCCTGATAGCGGTTAACGTCAAGGGTGTCTTCGTAGCAACCCAGGAGGCCGTCCGTCACATGACCGAAGGCGGACGGATAATTATGATCGGCAGCGTAAATAGCGATCTTGTCCCCTTTGTCGGCGGCTCCGTCTACGCTTTAACCAAAGGTGCGATCGCCAGTTTTACGCGCGGTCTCGCCCGCGATCTCGGCCCTCGTGGCATCACGGTAAACAATATCCAACCCGGCCCCATAGACACTGACATGAACCCAGCAGAAGGGCCCTTTGCCGATAGCCTGAAAAGCACAATGGCCCTCCAGCGCTACGGCCGCACCGAAGAAGTTGCCGCTATGGTTTCCTATCTCGCCAGTCCCGAAGCCGCCTTCGTCACGGGTGCAAGTCTGAAGATTGATGGTGGTTTCGCAGCCTGAGCCAGTCAGATAGAAGGGTAATTGATAATTGCTAATTGGTAATTGGTAATTGCTAATTGGTAATTGCTAATTGGTAATTGGTAATTGCTAATTGCTAATTGCTAATTGGGGAAAGAGTTTCCTCATCTCCCCCATCTCCCCGCCCCCCTGCTCCCCCGCCCCCCTCTCTTTCCCTAGCCCCTAGCCCCTAGCCCCTAGCCCCTTCTTCTATATCTTTTACGATCGCGGATAATGGGCAGCTAAAAACGAAATAGCAGAAACGCGATCGCTCAGCGCCCCATCCAAAGTCGCTACTAACAAATCATCCAACATTTGCTTAAACTGTGGCCCTGGTTTATAGCCCAAAGCCTTTAAATCATTACCATTCAAAGGCGGAGTAATATTTGCCCACTTAGTGAGGTATTCCCAAATTTGCCGCCGTTCCCGGCGCGGACACTGCACTGCTATTAAAATTAACATTGGTAACTGATAATTCCTCAGCATTAACACCAATTTACTAGGCAGATTGCACATTGGTAAAGATGCCATCAACTTTATTTTTTCCTCTTCCAAATCTTGTAGTAACTTCACACTATCCACAGGTAATTGAAGATTTGCCGCTACCTTACCTCGATAATCTGGTGCTAAATAAGCAATTAAAACTTCTAATCGTATTAGCCAATCATTGATATTAATTCCTTGTAATTGATTAGCTATAGGCGATTTCACCTCTTTTTCACTACCATTTTTTTCAGCCTTATTCCTTATTTTTAAATAGCGATCTACCAAACGTAACTGCCACAACAAATGCCGATCTAAATCTAAAGTTGGATGAATGCAACGTAAAGCCCCCAAATCCCCCAACATTTGCAAAGCTGATTTCCAGTAGGGAGCTTGCAAAATGTGTTTCAACTCACTTTTCAGCCGCGTTTCCAATGCCGGAGCGCGGTCATTTTCCCCCTGAATTCGGTAATAAATCCCACTATCTACAGCATGACGAATATATCCTTCTGTCTGTCGCTCAATCTGAAATCCTAGCCGCACCGCAAACCGGACAGCACGATAAATTCTAGTGGGATCTTCGATAAAACTATTAGCGTGTAAAACTCGAATTTTCCGACCTTTTAAGTCTTCCAAACCTCCAAAAAAATCCAACAATTCACCAGCACGGGGATGGTTCAACCGCACAGCTAGAGCATTAATTGTAAAATCTCTGCGGTAAAGGTCTTGACGAATAGAACTTGCCTCAACTTCAGGGTTAGCTGCGGGATAAGGATAGAACTCAGTACGAGCAGTAGCAATATCTACCCAAAGCGAATCTAATTCAGAATCTTTGTGCCACAAAAGAGCAGCAGTTTGAAATTGACCGTGAACGTCCAAACGAGCAGCAGGGTAAAGTTCTTGTAGAGCTGAAGCTAATTCCACAGCCGGAGATTGTAGACTATGGTTTTTTACTGTAGGATTATTTATTGGGTAATTAACAACTGAATATTCTCGCTCTTCTTCTGTATTAACAATTGATTTTTCTTGAACTCGATCGACATTCTCCACTTCCAAATCGTGATATCCATCTACTACTAAGTCAATATCAGTCAGTGATAAACTATTTTCGGAAGCAGCAAGTAACAAATCTCTAACTGCTCCACCGACAAGATAAAGTTGCCAGCCGCGTTGTTCTGCTATCTTGGCAGTTTCCGATAAAAATTGATCTAGTTGAGGATTGAGACTGGTTGCCAGCAACTGTTTAATCGATTCAGGTAAAGAGCAAAATAGTAATTCTCTCTGCTTCTTTCCTACTCCCTCTCCTAATTTCCCCTTATCTTTTTGCTGGTGTAATTCTCGCAGCACATCTGTACGGGTGACAATTCCTACTAGCTGACCATTTTCTAAAACAGGTAAACGCCCAATATCATAAGTCACCATCAAAGACTCAATTTCTGGTAGTACAGTATCAGGTGCAATAGTTTTGAGTTGAGGTGTCATATAGCCTTTAACGGGGGCGTGACTGAAACCGTGATGTAGGGCAATATCAATATCGCGGCGAGTGATAATTCCAACTAAGCGATCGCGATCGTCCACAACTGAAAGACCAGAGTGACCATAGCGTAGTAAAATCCGGTGAGCCTCGCCGACAGAGATTTCAGGTCGAATTGTTCGCACTGGAGACGACATCAACTCACGAGCAGTAGGCGGGTAGGGAATTTGAGCTTTGAGTTGGTCAACTAATTGTGTTAAAATGATTAGGGGTTCAACGTCTCGGAGAGAGACAGAAGCAGCACGAGAGTGACCGCCACCTCCTAGAGATTTGAATAACTCATTAAGATTAGTTTCCTCAATCCGCGACCGACCAATAATAGTTAAGCGATTGAGAACAGTAGGATCTTCCGATTCTTTTTGAGAATAAACGTTAGCTAGTAACAGGGCATCATTTTCGGTCAAATCTAGCAAGCGAGATGCCAAACTAGACAATCCCGGAACAAAGGTTTCAGTAGTTAGCAACACCCAGCCTACTGTATATCCCCGCAGAGTTTCTGACTGTAAATTTTCTAGAGAAATTGTTAGCAAATCGTGCAATTGAGGAGATAAACCGGGATCGACATATTCAGCAATTACACGCAAACTCGCTCCCTGTTCCATTAACCAGGCTAAAGCATTAGCATCTCGTGCTGTAGCGTGGTCAAAAGTAAGAGAACCTGTATCAACATGAATACCTAATGCCATCACTGTTGCCTCAGCGGGAGTGAGGAATA